>JAFXRI010000079.1 GCA_017526445.1 Ruminococcus sp.
CGCCTCTGCACGTCATCTGCTTGCCAGCTTTCCGTCATATTACCCAAATTCTCCTTGACTTGCGCCAGCAAACCTGCGTCGAATTTAGGCAATCTGACGAAAATCTGGACATCGCATCTGACGCACAGGGGTTGTGCGGTATTGCCCAAAAAACCGCCGCCTGAGAACAGACGGGAAACAGTGACAAGGTCGGAACTTACAGAGCTAAGGAGTGAATGAGATGATATACTCGGTCTCGGGGAAACTAATACATACAGACGCAGAGCTTGCCGTGGTGGAACGCGGCGGAGTGGGCTATGCGTGCAGAACAACCCTTGCAACGCTGCAGAAGATCGCAGGCAAGACGGAGGTCACGCTGCTGACTCATCTTTCAGTGAGGGAGGACGGCATAGATCTTTTCGGCTTCGCGGATGCGGAGGAGCTCAGGAGCTTCAGGCTCCTTATCTCGGTATCTGGTGTGGGCCCCAAAGCGGCTATTGCCATACTCTCGGCTATGAGCCCCCAGCAGTTCGCTCTTGCAGTCGCCACAGGGGATGCCAAGAGCTTCACTCAGGTCAAGGGCATCGGAAAGAAGACTGCCGAGCGTTTGTGCCTTGAACTCAAAGACAAGGTGGCAGGCGAGACTATCTCGGTAAGAGGACAGAAGTCCATAGCCGCCCCTGTAGGCGGAGGCAGTATAGGCGAGGCGATAACCGCCCTCGAAGTACTGGGCTACTCGGCGGCAGAGGCCGCAGGCGCAGTCTCGAAGCTGGATCCGTCGCTGTCGGTGGAGGAACTCATCAAGGGCTCCCTGAAGCAGCTGGCGAGGTACTGATGTGTCCTCGGACAGGGACTTTGAACGGATAACCATATTGAAGTAATAACGGAGAACTGAAATGATAGAAAACAGCGAATTCGATTTTGATAACAGATATGTCTCTCCCGAGCCCATACGCTCGGATGACGGCGACGACTTTGAAGTCACCCTCCGCCCGAAGACTCTCACGGAGTATATCGGCCAGGATAAGGTCAAAGAGAATATGTCGGTCTATATACAGGCAGCTAAGAAGCGCGGTGACAGTCTCGATCATATCCTGCTGTATGGCCCTCCGGGACTCGGCAAGACCACGCTCTCGACCATAATCGCCCACGAGATGGGAGTCAATATCAGGACCACCTCCGGCCCCGCTATCGAGAAGCCCGGCGACCTCGCCGCGATACTTACAAATCTTGAGAAGGGCGACGTGCTCTTCATCGACGAGATACACAGGCTTTCCAGACAGGTGGAGGAGGTGCTCTATCCCGCCCTCGAGGACTATGCTCTGGATATAATTATGGGTAAAGGCCCCGCCGCAAGAAGCATCCGCATCGAGCTCAATAAATTCACCCTCATAGGGGCTACTACCCGCTCAGGTCAGCTCTCTGCTCCGCTCAGAGACCGCTTCGGCGTTATCGAAAGGCTGGAGCTTTACAGTCCCGAGCAGCTGTGCGAGATAATAATGCGCTCCGCCGTGATACTCGGCGTGCCCTGCGATAAGGACGGCGCTATGGAGCTTGCATCCCGTTCGAGGGGCACCCCCCGTATCGCAAACAGGTTTTTGAAGCGCGTGCGCGACTTCGCAGATATAATGGGCGACGGCAGGATAACCCGCGGGATAGCCAAGCTCGCCCTCGATAAGCTGGACGTCGATGACCTCGGTCTCGACAGGCTGGACAGACGTATGCTGGAAATGATAATCAAAGGCTACGGCGGCGGCCCTGTGGGCCTGGATACCCTTGCCTCCGCTATCGGAGAGGAGGCAGTCACCCTTGAGGATGTCTGCGAGCCCTATCTGATGCAGCTGGGCTTCATAGCCCGCACTCCGAGGGGAAGATGTGCCACACAGCTGGCCTATAAACATCTCGGGATATTGAAGGACGGACAGACTATGCTGTGAAAACACTTTCCGGGAGGAAAGGAAATGCTTTATGAGACAGCCGTGACCGGCGGGAAAAAGCTCGCTTTTGTAAGACAGAACGGTCAGTTTGTCTGCAGCGCCATATTTACGAGATAAAATAGGCGCGGGATTATATAAATTTGCTCTTGATTTCAGCGCATTAGTGTGCTATAATAATATATTGGTAATGAAAAATGTAAGTCGGAGGCGATCGTGATGAAAATGAAGGCTTGTCAAGCTATGGTTGAATGTCTGAAAGCGGAGAATGTCAAGGTCGTCTATGGATATCCCGGTGCGGCTATCTGCCCGTTCTATGATGCGCTTATGGATTCGGGCATCAGGCACGTCCTCGTAAGACACGAGGCCAATGCCGGACATGAGGCCAGCGGCTATGCAAGGATCTCCGGCAAGCCCGCAGTCTGTATAGCTACCTCGGGCCCCGGCGCAGTCAATCTGATAACCGCTATCGCTACGGCCTATGCCGATTCAATACCGATAATCTGTATCACCGGACAGGTCAATACCGATCAGATTGGCTCGGATGTCTTCCAGGAAGCAGATATAACAGGCGCCGCCGAGCCTTTTGTAAAACACAGCTATCTCGTCAAGGATCCCAATGACGTCCCGAGAGTGTTCAAGGAGGCTTTTTATATCGCCGGCTCCGGCAGACCTGGCCCCGTGCTCATAGATATGCCTATGGACGTCCAGAATGCCGAGATAGATTTCAAGTATCCCAAGCATGCGGAGATAAGAAGCTATAAGCCCACTACCAAGGGCAACGCCTTCCAGGTCAAAAGGGTAATGGCTGAACTGGAAAAGGCCGAGAAGCCCCTTATCTGTATCGGCGGCGGAGTCTTCGCCTCCAAAGCAGAGGAGGAGGTCGTGGAGCTCGCTCATCTTATGAATATCCCGGTCATCACCACGATGATGGGAATATCCGTATTTTCCGACGACGATCCGCTGTTCTACGGAATGCTGGGTACCCACGGCGTCAGAAGCGCCAATACCGCAGTCAATGAGTGTGACGTGCTTTTCCTCGTCGGCGCAAGAGTTGGCGACAGAGCAGTCAAAACTCCCCTCGCCCTCGAGCAGAATACCAGGATACTGCATATCGATATAGATCCCGCCGAGATCGGAAAGAATATCGGCGCCGACCTCCCGCTGGTGGGAGACGCCAAGGACGTGCTCCGTCAGCTCATCGAACGCGCAAAGCCTATGGAGCATAAGGAGTGGATCGCCCGGCTGGACAGCTTCAGGACTGAAAGAGTCTTTGAGACTCCCAGGAAAGGTACCGTCGATCCGAGACAGTTCATAGATAAGCTTTCAAAGGCTATGCCGGACGATACCGTAGTCGTGGCAGATGTGGGACAGAATCAGATATGGACAGCCACCGGCTATCACTTCGGCAAGGGCGGCAGGTTCCTCACATCCGGCGGTATGGGTACTATGGGGTATTCACTGCCAGCAGCTATCGGCGCGAAAATGGCAGCACCCGACAGACCGGTCATGGCCGTGTGCGGCGACGGAGCGCTCCAGATGTGTATGATGGAGCTGGCTACCGCCATCCAGCACGACGTAAAAGTCAAGCTCGTTGTTATGACCAATAACCGCCTGGGTATGGTAAGAGAACTCCAGACGCGCGGCTATAACGACAGAGAGATCGCCGTGTTCCTTGACGGCTCGCCGGATTTCATAAAGCTGGCCGATGCTTACGGCATAAAAAGCTGCCGTGTCACTGACGATAAGTCGGCAGACGAGGCTGCAGAGCTGTTAAAGAATTACGACGGCATCACACTTGTAGAAGTCAGAGTGGACGAAAATACGGCTACTCTGTAATAAAATAGAAGGAGAGTAAAAAATGAACATTTCCAAGAAGATCATTGCAGCAATACTGAGTATGGTGGTTTGCCTTTCAATGGCAGCCTGCGGAGACAGCAGCTCCAGCAGCTCCAGCTCCAAGGCAGATTCTTCCGCAGCTTCCGTTGCCGAGAGCAAGGCGGAGGAGTCCACAGCAGAGGAGTCTAAGGCTGAGGAATCCAAGGCCGAAGAGTCAGTGGCTGATACCGAGACACAGCCCGCAGAGTCCGAAGCAGAGCCTGTTGAGTCTGAAGCAGAGCCCGTTGAGTCTGAGGCAGAGCCCGTTGAGTCTGAGGCAGAGCCTGTTGAGTCTGAGGCAGAGCCCGAAGAGTCTGAAGCAGAGCCTGAGGAGTCTGAGGCAGAGCCCGACGAGTCTGAGGCAGAGCCTGAGGAGTCTGAGGCAGAGCCTGATGAGTCCGAAGCAGAGCCCGCACCTTCCGGTGACGCCGGCGTGGTAAAGGGCGACGGCTATGAGGTACAGCTCCCTGCAAGATGGATGGAGTTTGAAAGCTACAAGACCAAGCTCACCGATGCCCTCAAGAAGGACGGCAAGACACTTATCGGCTTCTTCAAGCCCATCGGCGTTGACTTTGCATACTATAACAGCGAAGACCTGGAGAACACCGACGGCGTTGCCACATTCTGCGGCAAGGCTCAGAAGAACAGCCTGTTCAAGAGCGTTAAGCTCGCTGACCTCGAGGCACAGCTCACTCCTACCGTAGAATCCAAGTACAGCAGTGTTGAGGGCCTGAAGTTCGAGAAGAAGACTGATGTCAAGGTAGGCGGCGCAGATGCTATCGAGTACGATGCTTCCGGTACGCTCAACGGTATCGCTTTCAAGGACCGTCAGTATGTTGTACTTAACGGCGATCTCCTTATGACATTCAGCTTCTCTGTTCCTGAATCGGACTATGATGCACTCAGCGGTGATATAGACCAGATCCTCGGAGCTGTTAAATTTACGGAGGCATAATTATGAAGCATACGATCTCTGTCCTTGTCGAGAATCACAGCGGTGTGCTCTCCCGTATAACCGGCCTGTTTTCAAGACGTGGATTCAATATCGAAAGCCTTGCTGTGGGTCCTACTCACGATCCCGAGGTGTCCCGTATCACTATCATCGCCGACGGTGACGAGCATACGGTCGAGCAGATAGAAAAGCAGCTCAACAAGCTCATAGAAGTCATCAAGGTAAGGACTCTCAAAAAGGACGAATGCTTTGCCAGAGAACTTATGATGGTGAAGCTCAACTGTCCCGCAGAGAAGCGCAGCGAGATCATGACCGTTGCTGAGATGACCGAGGCCAAGATCGTGGACGTTACCCTTACCACCGTAACGCTGGAGATCTGTGCAAGATACAACAAGCTCGAACGCTTCATCGAGATCGTTGCACCCTACGGTATAATCGAACTCGTGCGCACCGGCACCATTGCCATCCAGAAGGGCGCCGATACTATGGACAGAAAGAAGTAAAGTATTGTTTGACCGCACAACGCGGCTGTAACATATAATTACTATTATTGGAGGAATGTTAAAATGGCAAAGATCTTTTATCAGCAGGACTGTGACCTTAACGTGCTCAAGGGCAAGAAGGTCGCTATCATCGGCTACGGTTCTCAGGGCCACGCTCACGCACTTAACCTCAAGGACAGCGGCGTTGATGTAGTAGTAGGTCTGTATGCAGGCTCCAAGAGCGCTGCCAAGGCAAAGGAGCAGGGACTTGAGGTACTCTCTGTTGCAGAGGCTACCAAGGCTGCTGACCTTATCATGATCCTTATTCCCGACGAGAAGCAGGCTGCTCTCTACAAGAGCGATATCGAGCCCAACCTCACCGCAGGCAAGACCCTTATGTTCGCTCACGGTTTCAACATCCACTTCGGCTGCATCGTTCCCCCGAAGAATGTCAACATCGTTATGATCGCACCCAAGGGCCCCGGACATACCGTTCGTTCCGAGTACCAGGTTGGCAAGGGCGTTCCCTGCCTCATCGCTGTTGAGCAGGATGCTACCGGCAATGCTCAGGAGCTGGGCCTTGCTTATGCTGCTGGTATCGGCGGCGCAAGAGCCGGCGTTCTGGAGACCACCTTCCGTACCGAGACCGAGACTGACCTCTTCGGTGAGCAGGCTGTCCTCTGCGGCGGCGTGTGCGCTCTGATGCAGGCAGGCTTCGAGACTCTCTGCGAGGCTGGCTATGACGAGAGAAATGCTTACTTCGAGTGCATCCATGAGATGAAGCTCATCGTTGACCTGATCTATCAGTCCGGTTTCGCAGGAATGAGATACTCCATCTCCAATACTGCTGAGTACGGCGACTATGTAACTGGTCCCAAGATCATCACCGAGGATACCAAGAAGGCTATGAAGAAGGTCCTTGCAGACATCCAGAGCGGTGCTTTCGCCAAGGAGTTCCTGCTGGATATGAGCAGTGCCGGCGGCCAGGTACACTTCAAGGCTATGAGAAAGCTCGCTTCCGAGCATCCTTCCGAGAAGGTCGGTGCTGAGATCAGAAAGCTCTACAGCTGGAGCGACGAGGACAAGCTCATCAACAACTGATCTGCTGAGCGCAGTTCTCTCAGGCTGATGCTTTTTAAGGCAATACCGCACAACCCCTGTGCGTCAGATGCGACGTCCAGATTTTCGTCAGATTGCCTAAATTCGACGCAGGCTTGCTGGCGCAAGTCAAGGAGAATTTGGGTAATATGGCGGAAAGCTGGCAAGCAGATGACGTGCAGAGGCGTTAGCCGTGGGTTGTGCGGTGTTGCCTTAATTGAAATGATGTATTGATCGCCCTGCGGCTTTGCTGCGGGGCGGTTTTTTTGCGCATAAGCGGCGGAAGCAGGACCTGCCGGGCCGAAATTTGCAGGGCAGGTGCAGAAGGCGGGTGCTGCTCTCGTTACGCCCTGATCGGCTTTCCGGCTTATATTTCCCTGTTTTTTCTCCTGAAAAGATGGAATACAAGCCTTGTGCAAAATGCACAAAAGAAAACGCCCCAATTATTGCGGCTCGCCAAAATTTGCGTATGGACTGAAAATTTGTATTTACATTTTAGAAAAGTTGTTATATAATTAGTACAAATAATTCAGTACAACTCCGCAAATGTGTACATACATATCGCGGAAAGTGATATTGGAGGAGGGCTTTTGCATTATGGATAATTATAAATACCTGTCTATAGTGGAGTGGGTAAAAAACTATATCGCCTCCGAAAAACTTAAACCGAATGACCGGTTCCTGACCGAAAAACAGCTCTGCGCGATCCACGGCGTCAGCAGACAGACCGTCAGACAGGCTCTGATGATGCTCGAAAGCGAGAACGTCATCTGCCGTGTCCGCGGGAGCGGTACCTTCGTCAGCGGCAGACCTGCACCCCAGACCATCGCTCCGGTCAAGAAAAGCATCGGCGTGATCTCTACCTATTTCAGCGATTATATCTTCCCCCATATCGTCACGGGGATCGAAAGCGTACTCAATGATTCGGGCTACGCTATGCAGCTGGCTATTACCCACAATCAGGTCCTTGAAGAGACTCAGGCTCTCGAATCTATGATATCCCACGGCGTGACAGGGCTTATCGTCGAACCCTCAAAGAGCGCCCTGCCTAATCCCAACAGAGCCCTTTACGAGGAGCTGAAGCGCAGCGAAATACCCCTGGTGTTCTTCAATGCCAAGTACCCCTGGGCCGATTTCCCCTGCGCCGCAATGGACGACGAGGCCGCAGGCAGGATAGTCACCGATCACCTGTACAACTGCGGACACCGCAGTATCGCAGGATTATTCGCCCTCGATGATATACAGGGGCATATGCGTTACAGCGGTTATATGAAAAGCTGCCTTGAGCATAATATATCCGGCTGGGAGAACAACGTGTTTTGGTTCGCGACCTCCGACAGGAGCGCTATGTTCAGGTTCGCCAAGACCAAGCTCCTTGACCTGATAGACAGCGTTTCCGCAGTTGTGTGCTATAACGACAAGCTGGCCATAAGCCTCCTGCAAATGTGCAAGGAACGCGGCATAAGAGTCCCCGACGATCTTTCCGTCGTGGGTATAGACGACTCGCGCTATGCCTCTATCTGCGATGTTCCGCTGACCACCGTGCATCACCCCCACAGCAAGCTGGGCGAGGCTGCCGCGGAAATGCTCCTCGGCATCATCGACCGCCGCAATACCTCTCCCGATGACCGTCTGTTTGTTCCCGAACTGATCGTCCGCGACTCAGTCGCCAAGGTCTGAGCGGCAGCGCGAAGGATAGGCGGTGACAGGTATGGATGATACGAATATGAATGCAGCCTGCGGCAATGTCAAACGGCTGGATATAAAAAGAGTGGAGCAGCTGCTCAGGAGCGGCTGCATAGAGGACTGCGGGGCCGAGCTGGACAGCATCCTGGAGGATATAAGCTTTCAGGCGCTGAAGTCACTGGTGCTGAGATTGTATGTGGCTACGGACATCTATCTTGCAGCGAGGACTTTTACCGATGAAATAGGCATCCCGAACGAGGATTTCGTCGAAAAGTTCGGGAATGTTGACGACATAGACGACAAATTGCTTACAGTTGACGGTACAACTTCTTATCTTCATAATGCAGTTGAACAGTGCATCCGGTGGCGTATGGAAAAGGCCAGGGACAGCGGCAGCAACCCGGTCAAACTCGCCCGGGAATATATCGACAGCAATTATATGCACGAGGACATATCGCTGAGCAGCGTGGCATATGCAGTGGGGCTCAGTCCTGCGTATCTGAGTGCGCTTTTCAAGAAGGAAACAGGCCGTAAACTCTCGGAATACCTGAATTTGGTGAGGATCGACAGATCCAAGGAACTGCTGTGCTGCACCTCGAAAATGATATACGAGATCGCCTTTGAGGTGGGCTTCCAGGATTACCGGTATTTCAGCCAGATCTTCAAGAAATATACCGGCCAGACACCGAGACAGTTCCAGAACAATGTTAACATAAATGTATGAAAAGCATCATATCATTAACGGAATCGTAAAAAATTAAACATTTTGAGTAAAAAAATCGGTATAAATGTATGCACAAGTTGTATATAATGTAAATACAAGTTAAGACCGTTAATTACAAATCACTTGATGTCAATTTAAGGAGGAAACTATCATGAAGGCAAAAAAGTTCTTGGCAATTTTCACAAGTACAGCACTCTGCGCAGCAATGCTGGCAGCCTGCGGCAGCTCTGACAGCTCAAGCAAGGCAGCAGACAGCACAGCGGAAAACGTCAGCACAGCTGAAGGCGGCGCCGGCGGCTCAGGTGAGCTCATCAAGGTCGGCATCATCAACAACGACCCTAACGAGTCCGGATACAGAACCGCTAACGATAAGGACCTGAAAGCAGCATTCTCCAAGGAGAACGGCTTCGACGCTCAGTTCTCTTACAGCCTGAAGAATGACGAGCAGATCGCTGCTGCACAGAAGTACATCCAGGACGAAGTTGATTATCTGCTTCTCTCTGCTGCTGATACAGCAGGCTGGGACGGCGTTCTGAAGGAAGCTCAGACAGCCGGCGTAAAGGTCATCCTGTTCGACCGTACCATCGATGCTGACGAGAGCCTGTATGAGGCTTCGATCGTATCGGATATGGCTAAGGAAGGTCAGACCGCTGTTGATTGGCTGAAGGGCCAGGGCCTTGATTCTTACAAGGTCATCCACATCCAGGGCGTTATGGGCTCGGCTGCTCAGAAGGGCCGCTCAGGCGCACTCACAGATGCAGCTGCTGCAGATTCTTCCAAGTGGGAGATCGTTGCTGAGCAGACCGCAGAGTGGAACGCAGAGAAGGCACAGCAGATCGTTCAGTCCGTTATCGATCAGGGCAAGGACTTCAACGTGATCTATGCTGAGAACGACGATATGGCTAAGGGCGCAGTTGCAGCTCTCGATAAGGCTAACATCGAGCACGGCGTTGGCAAGAAGGTCATCGTTATGGGCTTCGACTGCAACAAGTGGGCTCTTGAGGAACTGCTCAACAAGAACTGGAACTATGACGGACAGTGCAATCCTTTCCAGTCGCAGTATATCAAGGAAGTTATCGACAAGCTCCAGAAGGGAGAGAAGCTCGAAAAGAAGACCATCATCATGGATGAGAAGGGCTTCGACGCTTCGACTATCACTCAGGAAGACGTAGATAAGTACGGAATCTGATCCGGAACAGGAACATATTGATCAAAATTTAGACCGATAAGTGCGGTGAGGCATATGGGATGATGCTCTTATGTCCCCGCACTTTTTATAAGAGTACACTCTCGGGAGGGGCAGAAATGCGCGATAAAGCAATATTGGAAATGCGCGGTATCTATAAATCTTTTCCCGGCGTAAAGGCCCTGCAGAACGTTGATTTCACGCTCTGCAAGGGCGAGATACACGCCTTGATGGGAGAAAACGGCGCAGGTAAATCCACACTTATAAAAGTATTGACCGGCGTCCATATAAAGGACGAGGGAAATATATTTATCAGGACAGAGAGCGGGGAAGAGCAGGAGGTGCAGATACACTCTCCTCAGGAGGCACAGGAAAACGGCATCAGTACCGTTTACCAGGAGATCTCCCTTTGCCCGAACCTTTCTGTTGCTGAGAATATATATATCGGCCGCGGAGATTCGGCTTTTATCAGCTGGAGAAAAATGAATAAGAGAGCCGATGAATTGCTTAAATCGCTGGGCATCGACGTAAAGGCCACTCAGCAGCTCGCCAGCTGCTCGATAGCTGTGCAGCAGATGGTCGCTATCGCAAGAGCCGTCGATATGGACTGCCGTGTGCTCATCCTTGACGAGCCTACGTCTTCGCTGGATGATTCCGAGGTAAAGAAGCTCTTCGGACTTATGCGTCAGCTGAAGGACAGGGGAGTCGGCATCATCTTCGTTACTCACTTCCTCGACCAGGTATATGAGGTCTGTGACAAGATCACAGTGCTTCGTGACGGTACACTGGTGGGCGAGTATGAGATCGAGAACCTGCCGAGGCTCCAGCTCGTTTCCAAAATGCTCGGCAAGGACCTCGACGATATGGCCGATATCAAGGAAGAAGCCCCCGTCTTTGAGGATAAGGGCGCCGCTCCCGTTTACGAGGGCGAAGGCCTTTGCAGCAGCGAGGGTATCAAGCCCTTCGATTTCTATATCCGTCCCGGTGAGGTCAACGGTTTTACCGGACTTCTGGGCTCCGGACGAAGCGAGTGCGTCCGCACTATATTCGGTGCAGATAAGGTTACCGGCGGCAAGGTTAAGATGGACGGCAAGGAAGTCAGGATCACCAAGCCCCGTGAGGCTATGGACAACGGCATCGCCTACCTGCCCGAGGACAGAAAGCGCGACGGTATCGTCGGAGATCTTTCGGTAAAAGACAATATCATCCTGGCCCTACAGGTGAAGACCGGCTTCTTCAAGCCCTTCTCCAAGGCCAAGGCTACCGAGTTCGCCAACGAGTACATCAAGCTGCTCGACATCAAGACCGCTTCGGTCAACACACCTATCAAATCCCTTTCGGGAGGCAATCAGCAGAAGGTAATCCTTGCCCGCTGGCTGCTTACTAACCCGAAGTACCTGATACTCGACGAGCCGACACGAGGCATCGACATCGGTACCAAAACAGATATCCAGAAGCTGGTGCTCAAGCTCGCATCAGAGGGTATGAGCGTAACGTTCATCTCCTCCGAGACTGACGAGATGCTCCGCACCTGCTCAAGACTTCTTGTAATGAGAGACAGAAGACTTGTGGGAGAACTGACAGGCGATCAGCTCACACAGTCGGCTGTAATGAATACCATCGCCGGAGGTGATAAGAATGCCGAATAAGAAAGTGCTGCCGCCCAATGCATCTGCTTTGGCCAGGATAACACGTCACCAGATAATTATCCCCCTTGCAGCTCTGCTTCTGCTGGCTGTATTCAATCTTATCAACGATCCGTCATTCTTCAGCATCTCGCTGAAACCCAACTCCAACGGCGATCAGATACTCAGCGGAAATATCATCTCGATCATCGATAACGGCTCCGAGCTTGCTATACTCGCCCTCGGTATGACGCTCGTTACCGCTGCATCGGGCGGACAGGATATATCCGTGGGCGCTGCAATTGCTATAAGCGGAAGCGTTATGCTCCGTGTGCTCTGCGGCGCAGACGCCCGTGCCGAGACCTTGCAGGCTCCGATAATCGTGGCGTTCCTCGTTGCCTGCCTCGTTTCTATGGCATTCGGCGCATTCAACGGCGCTCTCGTGGCTTTCTTCAAGATACAGCCCATGGTCGCAACACTGATACTCTTTACCGCAGGACGCAATATCGCATCCTGGATCAATAACAGCCAGCTGCCGATCGTTAAGGAGGAGAGCTTCTCCTACTTCGGCAACTACATCCCCGGGATCCCTATACCCACACCGTTCATCATAGCGATAGTCTGCTTCATAATAATGTTCCTTGTTCTGAAATTCACGAACCTGGGACTGTATGTTCAGTCTGTGGGTATCAATGAGAAGACATCCCGCCTGAACGGCCTCAACCCTGAGCTCATCAAGCTTATGACCTATGTGATCCTCGGCCTCTGCGTTGCGGTAGCCGCACTCATCAAGGTCAGCCGTATATCCACTATCAACTATTCAGTAGTTGCCAAGGATATCGAGATGGACGCTATCCTTGCGGTAGCCCTGGGCGGAAATGCCCTTAGCGGAGGTAAGTTCAGCATGGCTGCTTCAGTGATCGGTGCATATGTTATCCAGTTCCTGACGACCACGCTCTATGCTTTAGAGGTAAATGCTGCAGCTCTGCCGGCATACAAGGCAGTCGTTGTTATCCTCCTCGTTGTAATGAGCTCTCCCGCAGTCAAGGAAAAGCTTGCCGTTGTCGGAAAGAAGTTCCGCAAGAACGGCGCTGCTGCTGAGAAGGCCTGACGTCACAGAAGGAGGTACAGAGAATGCTTAATATGTTAAGAACGGACGGCGCACCCAAGCCGCCCTCCAGAAAAATGACAGATACCAACCTGCTGATGACGATCACGATAGTCGTGTTCTTTGCAATGTATATCTGCTCGATAGTGTTCCTCGGCGAGGGCTTCCGCAAGCCCCAGACGATGCTGAACCTTATCAGCACAAACTCCTACATGATAATACTTGCCTGCGGTCTGAGTATAGTAATGATAACCGGCGGTATAGATATTTCAGTCGGCGGCGTTACCGCTCTGGTCGCCATGAGCTGTGCGGTGTATCTCGAAATGCACGACGGAAATGTATTCGTCGCGGTACTGATAGCTATCGGCATAGGCCTGGCCTTCGGTATCGTTCAGGGATACCTGGTCGCATATCTGCAGATACAGCCGTTCATAGTCACCCTTGCGGGAATGTTCTTCGCAAGAGGTCTGACGACGATAGTCCATACCGATCCCTTCAATGTTACCAATGAAGCCTTTGTTACTCTCAAAGACTCCAGGATCACTATCCCGCTGCTGGGCTCTACCACGAAAAAGGGTGTCTATATACCCGCAACTATCGAAATAGGCGTCATAGTGGCCATAGTTATCGTAGCTGTACTGTTCTGCGTGCTGAAGTGGACCAAGCTTGGACGCAGCTTCTATGCAGTCGGCGGAAACAGACAGAGCGCATTGCTGCTTGGCCTGAATGTCCGCAGGACCACCTTCATCTCCCACGTTATATGCGGCCTGCTGGCAGGCATAGGCGGCTTCGTGTACTTTATGCACGTAGGCTCCGGCTCGCCCTCTCACGCTTCGGGAGCCGAGATGAATGCTATCGCATCCTCCATCATCGGCGGTACGATGCTGACGGGCGGCGTAGGAAATATAGTAGGAACACTGTTCGGCGTGCTGTCGCTCGCACTTATCCAGAGCATAGTGGCTTCGCTCGGACTTGACGATCCCTGGTGGACAGGAATAACCATCGCAGCAATGCTCTGCATCTTCCTGGTAGTTCAGAGCATCATAATCGCACGCCGCAAGAAGGCCAACAAGGCTGCCGGTGCAGTCTGAAAAGGAGAATTGACATGAACACAGCGCCCTTGATCTCAAACGGAAAAGCCGTTATAGGCATCGAGTTCGGCTCTACAAGAATAAAAGCAGTGCTCATAGGCGAGGGGTATGAGCCCCTTGCCTCGGGCGTACACGACTGGCAGAACAGTCTCGTTGACGGCGTATGGACCTATCCTCTCGAGGAGGTAAGGGAGGGGCTGAGAGACTGCTTCGGAGACCTTATGAAGAATGTTGAGCAGCAGTACGGCGTAAAGCTCACCAAAGCTGCCGGTATAGGCATCTCTGCTATGATGCACGGCTATCTTGCCTTTGACGAAAAGGATGAGCTGCTGGTGCCCTTCCGCACCTGGAGGAACACCATTACCGAAAAGGCTGCTGACGAGCTTACCCGGGAGCTGGGCTTCAATATCCCTCAGCGCTGGAGCATAGCTCATCTCTATCAGGCCATACTGAACGATGAGCCCCATATAGACAGGATAGCATTCGTGACCACCCTGGCAGGATATGTGCATATGCTGCTCACAGGGAAAAAGGTCATCGGTATCGGTGATGCTTCGGGTATATTCCCGATAGATCCTGTTGAGAAGATCTATGATGAAAAGATGACCGTCCGCTTTGACGAGCTGACGGGAGGCACACGCTTCGGAAAGAAGCTCCTTGACGTGCTGCCGGCTATCGTGCCGGTGGGCGAGGAGGCAGGCGTCCTCACGGAAGAGGGCGCAAGACTGCTGGATCCTACCGGGACCTTCGGTGCAGGCGTACCCCTTTGCCCTCCCGAGGGAGATGCCCAGACAGGTATGGCCGCCACTAACAGCATCACTCCCAAGACGGGAAATGTTTCGGCAGGCACATCCATTTTCTCTATGATCGTTCTTGAAAAGAATCTCGCAAAGGTACACCGCGAGATAGATATAGTTACCACTCCCAACGGGGATCCCGTTGCTATGGTACACTGCAACAACTGTTCCTCCGACCTGGATGCCTGGGTGAAGGTCTTCGGCGGAGTGCTCAGAAAGGCCGGAGTGGATATGCCCAAGGGCAAACTCTACGATATGCTTTATGAGCTGGCGGCAGCGGGCGAGCCCGACTGCAGCGGGATAGTATCCTATAACTACTATGCAGGCGAGCAGGTGACTGAACTGCAAAGCGGCAAGCCTATGGTGTTCAGGCGCCCGGATTCCTGCTTCACTCCCGAAAACCTGCTCCGCAGCCTGGTGTATTCCACCGTGGCTACCCTCAAGATCGGTATGGATATACTGACCGAGGAGGAGAACGTTAAGCTTGACCGCATCTATGCTCATGGCGGACTGTTCAAGACTCCCGTGCCCAGCCAGGGGATACTTGCCTCGGCACTGGGTACCGATGTAACGCTGATGCAGTCGGCGGGTGAGGGCGGAGCCTGGGGCATCGCTTTGCTGGCAGCTTATATGCTGCGCGAAGATAAGCAGCAGACTCTTGAGAGCTTCCTCAGCGGCTGTGTGTTCAAGGGTATGAGCGGCAGCACCGTTTCTCCCGAGCAGTCCTGCGTGAACGGCATCAATGCATATATGAAAGACTACAAGGCCGGCCTTGCTGCTGAAAGAGCAGTAGCCGAAGCAGAATAAGGAGGAGACATATGAAATTTTGGTTCATCACAGGCTCGCAGTTCCTGTACGGTGAGGAGACTCTGAAACAGGTGGAGGAAAACTCGCTGAAGATAGTCGAGGGGCTGAAACTGCCTTTCCCTGTGGAATATAAGCTCACCGCCAAGACCGAGGGAGAGATCGAGAAGATCGTCAAGGAGGCCAACTTCGATGATGACTGCGCAGGTATCATCACTTTCTGCCATACCTTCTCGCCTTCCAAAATGTGGATAAACGGTCTTGCAATGCTCCAGAAGCCCTGGCTGCATCTCCACACCCAGTTCAATGAGACGATACCCAATGAAGAGATCGATATGGATTATATGAACCTTCACCAGTCTGCACACGGTGACCGCGAGCACGGTTTTATCGGAGCACGTCTGCGCGCACCGAGGACAGTCGTTGCGGGTTACTGGAAGGATCCCGCTGTGCAGGAGCGCATTGCTGACTGGCAGAGGGCTGCTGTGGGCGCTATGTTCAGCCGCAGCCTGAAGATCGTAAGGTTCGGTGACAATATGCGTGAAGTCGCTGTTACCGAGGGCGACAAGGTCGAAGTACAGCTCAGGCTGGGCTGGCAGGTCAACACCTGGCCGGTGGGTGATCTTGTTGAGGTGATGAACGCTGTCACCGAGGCGGAGATCGACGCGCTTTGTGAAGAGTATGCAAAGCTTTACGACTATGACGAGAAGGATATAGCATCCATACGCTGCCAGGCGAAGGAAGAGATCGCTATCGAGAAGATACTTGTCCGTGAGGGAGCAATGGCATTCTCCAACACTTTCCAGGATCTTCACGGTATGGATCAGCTGCCCGGACTTGCTGCACAGCACCTTATGTCCAAGGGCTACGGCTTCGGAGCCGAGGGCGACTGGAAGACCGCAGGTATGACCGCGGTGATAAAGGCTATGTATCCCGACGGCTGCGCTTCCTTTATGGAAGACTATACTTATGACTATAAGCACGAACTGATACTCGGGGCCCATATGCTGGAGGTATGCCCCAGCATCGCTGCCGGAAGACCGCGCATCGAGGTGCATCATCTCGGTATCGGCGGTAAGAACGATCCCGCAAGGCTCGTCTTTGAAGGCAAGGCAGGCAAGGCCAAAGCGCTGTCGCTTATCGATGTCGGCGGAAGGCTGCGACTGATCGCACAGGATGTTACCTGCGAGAAGCCCTTCCAGGATATGCCTAATCTTCCCGTGGCACGCGCTATGTGGAGACCGGAGCCTTCCTTCCTCAAAGGACTCGAGTGCTGGCTCATCGCCGGCGGCGCACATCACACTGTGCTCACCTATGACCTTACCGAAGAAACATTAAGGTCCTTCGCCAGGATATTCGGCATCGAGCTCGTTGAGATCAACAGCTCTGTAACGCCCGTTTCTCTTGAGCGCGAGCTTATGCTCGGCGACGTGATCTACTCACGCCGGTAATAATATCTGATAATTTCTATTCCTCCTTTTCCCTCTTTGCATTTGCGGAAGCAGAGCTCTGTGCATCATTCACAGGGCTCTGTTTCTTTATGGCAGCAATTATCTGAAAAAGGGATAGTCATATTTTTATGGTATATACAGCCCCCTTCACTTATAGCCGGAAATGGGGAAAAAGTTGCATACAAAATATGCAACCTGAATGAAATATGTCTAAATTAAAACAAAAAACGTGATATTGCACTAACCTGGTCGGAAGCTTTTGTGCAGTATTCCGGAATATCTGGAAACATATGGAAGTCGGCCGGCGGGAGAAAAAGCTTACAAAAATATATCCGCAGGCTGTGAGAAAGCAAAAAAAGTGCCCGGGGCATCTGCTCCGGGCAAAGCTATATATTGGCACAGTGTGTGGTGTAAGCGTTATTTCTTGGTCTCGGTATCAGGCTCCGTATCTTCAAGCCCCATTGAGATCAGGGGACTTGCGGAGGAGGCAACCTTCGGAACAGAGCCGTCCCACTTCTCGATAGTCTGATACTTTATCAGTTCGGGGCTTAGGGACTCGCTGATGACCTTGTTGGCCTCGGCCTGGGCATCGGCCTTGAGTTTGATGGCATTGGCTTCAGCTGTGGCTGCCTTGACCTTCTTCTGGGCCTCGGCGTCAGCGATGACCAGCTGCTCCTCCTGCTCGGTCTTGGTCTTGAGCAGGTTCTGCTCGGCTACCTGCTTCTGCTCGATAGCGGAATTGAACTCAGCCGAGAAGTCGAAGTTGACGATGTTGAACTTTTCGATCTGTATGCCGTACTCGGACACTTTGGATTCCAGCTGCTCCTTGATCTCCTGGCCGACCTGGTTGCGGTTGGTGATGAGCTGTTCGGCGTTATACTTGGCGCTTGTTGCCTTCATAGACTCCTGAACGGCAGGCATCAGGATGACCTGCTGATAGTCGGGGCCGATGTTCTTGTATATAGAGGCCGAGGCATCGCTGCGAACGCGGAAGTTTACGGCGATCTTTGAATTAACGGTCTGCAGGTCCCTGGATACGGCGCTGGCTTCGGTCTCATACACCTGGATCTTGTTGGAGACGATCTCAACCTGCTGGATGAAGGGTATTTTCAGGTGGAAGCCTTCGGAGTAGGTGTCCTCGGATACAGAGCCCAGCGTCACTACAACTCCTGTGGAGCCTGCGGGAACGATAGCTCCCGCCGAGAATATCACTATGGCGCCCAGTATCACTATGGCAGCGATCAGAGCGATCATGCCGCCTTTCGGCTTGTTGGTCTTGTTTTTGATATCTACGAATCCATTCTTATCCATTATACTTTTCTCCTTTTTCTGAGGTATTATCTTTGTTTGATCTTTCGATGCATACCGATGACCGCACTGCATATACCATAAGCGCTGCAAAGACTGCGGCTTCAGCGATCATCAGCGGCAATGCGTCCACAAGGATATACAGTCCTTCCAGCAGAGCCGTCAGGGCGAGCATAAGGAAGACCACGCCCGACTGTCTGTAATAGGGTGTAAGATCCTTTTCCCTGCGCTCCTGCTCCGATGCCCAGATATAGGCATTGTTGAAGCAGTACCCCCGGCATATGAGGCTTCGTACTGCAAGCAGCGTGAGCACAGCAGATAATACGAACATTATCACTGCGAAAACGATCCTTGTTGTCACGGCATATCACCTCCGGGTATCAGCAGCCGTATTCCAGCTCCTCATACTCCGCCTCGGCCATACGTCTGTAGTAGCTGGCGCGGTAGCCCAGTATCATTATGAGCAGCACCCTTTTCAGACGGTCGCGGCTCTTGCTCTCAAGGGAGTCGTCGAGGCGGTTCTCTATCTCCTGCTCGATCTCCTCACGGCTGTGAAGGTTTTTAAGGGACATCTCGGTGAGCAGCTGACACATAAGGTTATAAAGCTCGGTATCGTGCATGATATCGTCGCTGAGGTCATCCACCTGGCCGTTTATGTACTCCATAAGACGGGCGATGTCTTCAAGCTTTATGGTGCCGCGCAGTATGTTGATGAGCATTATCCTCACCACCTGCTGTTCGCCGTACTTCTTTCCGACGGTGGGGACCACCCAGCCGCGCTTTATCCAGTTCTGTATCGTCGAGCCCTCAATGCCCGTAAGTGTGGCAAGCTGAGAAAGCGTCAGCCCGCCTGTGGCGTCAAGTATCGGTGAGATCACCGAAAAGGCATTTGACGCGCCGCGCTCGTCAAAATCGAGCGCTGTTCCCGGCAGCTTATCAAGCATCATATCTATCCCTCCTTAAAGGAAAGCTTGTTTTGCCGCCTCTCTTTTGTTTTCTTTGCGAGTTTCTACACATATTTTTCTCTGTTTTGCTGTTTGCATCGGATCTCCCTCCGATACTATGATTATATCACAGGTTCAAATGAACCGCAAGCACGATTTAGAGAACTCTAAGCAAGTTTTATGGTGTTTTTTGAATATACATCGCTATCTCTTTGAAAATCGTAATTTTTCTCACGAAATCGGCTGTTTTTGCAGTTTTGAAAACAGCGGTGGTTTTATGCATATGTTCTGCTGCTCCTGCACATAACATTAGCAGCTGCACCCGGTGTTCCGGGAGGGCAGCTGCCGAAAAAAACCGGGATGCACCGGGAGAAAGGGAGTACAAAATGGGCAAGAAACGCAAAAGGCCGGCAGAGGCGATATTTGACGATGAAAAGGAGTTGGAGCTTGAAAGAGAGGGCGGAGCAGGCACGCCTCTTGACTCTGGGGCGGCTTCGGTCTCGGAGATGACCGGCCTTGTACCCTCCGGAGGGGATATGACCGGTGACGGATATGAGTCACAGAAGGATCTGTTCCCGTTTTCGCTGACGGATACTCTGCCGAGATAAAAGCAAAGCTCAAGCTTCCGCCTGCCGCAGGGCAGCAGGGACAGCTTGAGCTTTTTCGTATTGCGGGATCTTTCAGAAGAGCGATCCCATTTCCTTTATAAGGCTGCCGAAGAGCTTCAGAGCGTCGGTGACGGGCTTCTCGGTGGCCATATCCACGCCGGCACCCTTCAGAAGGGTGATAGGATCGGCGGAGCAGCCTCCCGACAGGAAGCCGAGATAATCCTTCACGGCAGTTTCGCCTTCGCTGAGTATGCGCTGGGAGAGCGCTATGGCAGCGGAGTAGCCGGTGGCATACTGATATACATAGTAGTCGTAGTAGAAGTGGGGTATCCTTGCCCATTCGAGAGCGATCTCGTCGTCGATGACGATGCCGCTGCCGAAGTACTGCTCGTTGAGTTCACGGTAGAGCGAGCAGAGCACATCGGGTGTGAGAGTCTCGCCGTCGGCGGCAAGCTCGTTTATTTTCAGCTCAAACTCGGCGAACATAGTCTGTCTGTAGAGAGTGGTGCGGAACTGCTCTAAGAAGTAGTTGATGAGGTAGGCCTTTTCCCGCTTATCATCGGTGTTTTTGAGCAGGTACTGCATCAGAAGCGCTTCGTTGCAGGTGGAGGCCACCTCTGCGACGAATATGACATAGTCCGAGTACACTACGGGCTGGTTCTTGTTGGAGAGGTAGGAGTGTATCGCGTGTCCCATTTCGTGAGCGAGAGTGAACATACAGTTGAGGGTATCCTTATGATTGAGCAGGACATAGGGGTGTACCCTTGCGCCTGCCGAATAAGCGCCGGAGGTCTTGCCCTCGTTCTCATAGACATCTATCCAGCGCTCGCTGAAACCTTTGCGAAGCAGAGCGAGGTATTCCTCGCCCATAGGCGCCAGAGCTTTCAGCACAGTCTCCTTGGCTTCCTCAAAGGTGATCTTCATATCCAGATCGGAGACGATGGGGGTATAGAGGTCGTACATATGCAGTTCGTCAAGCCCCATAAGCTTTTTGCGCAGCTCCACATAGTCATACATATAACTCATATTGTCGTGTACTGCCCTGATGAGGTTATGATATACCTCCACGGGGACCTCGTTGGCAGACAGGGCTGACTCCAGCGAGGAAGAATATTTCCTTGCCTGAGAGTAGAACTGTACGGCCTTGATCTGGGCATTGAGAGTGGCGGCGCAGGTGTTCTTGAACTTGTCGTAGGTGTGATACATCGACTCGAAGGCCGACTTGCGGAGCACACGGTCGCTGTTCTGCACCAGGGGGATATAGGAGCCGTGGGTGACCTGATGAGCCTTGCCGTCCTTATTGAAGGCATCCGGGAACTTCAGGTCGGCATCGGAGAACATAGAGAAGATATTCTCGGGGCTCTGGGACATCTCGCCGGCCAGAGCCAGGATCTTTTCCTCGGCGTCCGAGAGGATGTGATCCTTTTTCAGGCGCAGTCTGTCCAGGGCGCGTTTATACAGCGTAAGCTCCGGCTGCTCGCCGTAAAAGCGGTCGAGAGTCTCCTCGGGAATGGCTATTATCTCGGGAGTTTCAAAGCTGCCTGCGGCGTTGACTGCCACATAAGCGTTCATAAGCTGTCCCACCATACCCTGATACAGGGCGTTGGCTGTATCCTCATCCGAGCGGCGCTGGGCATAGTTCCCCAGGCTGTCACAGAGCACGGAGATCTCGTCCGAGAGCTTCAGAAACTCAAGCAGAGTTTCAGCGCTTTCGCCGAGCCTGCCCCGGTAGGAGCTTATCCTGTCCGGCAGCTGTAAGAGTTTATCGAGATCTTCCCGCCAGGCGTCGTCGGATGCATAGATGTCCTCCAGCGCCCACTTGAATTCCTCGGGTATCTCGCTTCTCTTGGGTATTCTTTTTTCGTTCATCAGATCATTCCTTTACTTAGTCATTTATACAAATAGTATTATACCACACCGGATGAAATAATTCAAGACAAAAAAAGCGGCCGGGGCTTACACCTCAGTCGCTTTGCAGATCATATCGCTGTTCAGGCCGGAGCCTCGGTAGCTGTGGGGCGCTCGCCGGTGAAGAAGTCGCCGTAGGCGTAGCCCTTCTGACCGTTATATTCCACATAGATCCAGTTGCCGTTGACTACCGCATAGGCCTTTACTGCTGCGCCAGCGGGGAGAACTGTCAGATTGGCAGAGCTGGAATTAGGCTCCGGATGCAGATAAACGGCGCTCTTGACTGTCATATCGGTAGCCGATCCGTTTATCATACTTGTCTTGTAAGGATCGTCGTCCTTATTTCTTGTAGTGGTGGTCTTCTTGGTGGTGGTGACCTGTTCTGTGGTAGTGGTGGTCACCGTAGTATAATCCGGCGGTGCGGTGAGCTTGCCGGTCTGCTTTTCAGCGGTATTATTGGTAATAAACAGGCTTTTCGCAAAGAGCATGACAACGATTATCACGATCAGAGCCGTTATCATTATCGCGATTATGCCTTTGATGACCGAGCCCCAGTTGGAGACTGCTTCTTCCTCGTACTCCTCGATCTCCTCAGCACGGCTGACTCTTTTCTTGCTCATTTTTATCTCCTTTCCTGCTTAGATCTTTTGTATAAAAAGCGGGATATTTCGACGTACAAAAATATTATACACTATTTATTTCGTCAAGTCAATTAATAAATGGTTACAGGTTAAAAAAACTTGATTTTTATAAGCGGGTGTGTTATACTGTATTGGTATGCACCGGGGGAGGCAGAATATGCATATCCCGGAGATCATTTTGTTTAAGGAGTCTTATTCTATGTCATCAGACGATCGCCGGGAGTTCCTCGGCGGCTTAAAGGACGGGATACCCATAGCTCTGGGGTATCTGTCGGTGTCCTTCGGGTTCGGGATAATGGCAGTGTCGGGCGGCCTTTCGGTCTTTGCCGCTGTACTGATCTCAATGACCAATCTTACTTCGGCGGGGCAGGTGGCGGGGCTCACTGTCATCGCAGAGGGCGGCGCTCTCATAGAGATGGCTGTGGCGCAGTTCGTCATCAACCTGAGATACTCGCTGATGAGCCTTTCGCTGTCGCAGAAGCTCAACAACAGGTTCACCTGGCTGTCACGTCTTGCGGTATCCTTCGGCATTACCGACGAGATCTTTGCGGTAGCCTCGGGGCGCAGCAAGGAGGTCTCGAAGCAATACATGGCGGGGCTGATATCGCTGCCCTGGGTGGGCTGGGCCCTGGGTACCTTTCTGGGTGCCGCAGCGGGAGAGATACTCCCCGAAAAGCTGAAAGCAGCACTTGGCATAGCGATATACGGGATGTTCGTGGCGATCTTCGTCCCTGCGGCGAGAAAGGCTGTCGGTGTGCTTGCGGTAGTCCTCATCGCTGTGACGGCCAGCTGCTGTCTCAGATATATCCCGCTGTTTGACGGAGTTTCCGACGGCTTTGCTATCATAATCTGCACCGCCCTTGCGGCGGCGGCAGGTGCGCTGTTCTTCCCTGTAAAACAGCAGGAAGGGGGCGGTGAAGCATGAGTCTCAGGCTGCTCATATACATTGCCGTTATGGCGGGAGTGACCTATATGGTGCGTATGCTGCCGATGATGGTGTTCCGCAGGAAGATCAGGTCGCAGTTCGTGCAGAGCTTTCTGTACTACGTACCCTATGCCGTTCTCGGGGCAATGACGATCCCCGCCGTATTCTATGCTACGGGCAGCGTTCTGTCAGCCAGCATAGGTCTTGCGGCAGCATTCATACTTGCCTTCTTCGGGCAGTCGCTGATAGTGGTGGCTCTTGCCGCAAGCGGTGCGGCCTTTATCGCCGAGCTTGTATCAGGCTGGGTGTAGGAGAGGTCATAGAACAGGCAGCCCCGGCAGCGCTTCTGCAAGGGGCTTGACAAAGACATAAACAGGGAGATCCGGCCGGTCTCCCTGTCTTTTTTGGCGAGCGGGATACGCTCGATCGCTTTGCTTTGAAAATCGCTGTCTGCCGGAGGTGAAGCACCCCCGATTTTGATACCTGCCGCCGAATACCGCACAGCGTAAGGGGCATACTTTTACAGACCGAATTTACAAATAAGCTATTGCACCGGGGAGGGATTTGGTGTATAATAAATCTAAGCATTTCGATGGGGCGCTTTTGCTGCTGACAGGTGCGTGCTGTGCTATTGGGCTGCTGCTGGCGGCTTCGATGGAGTATATCGGCGAGAACCGCAGCTTTACCTCCGGCAGCGTCGGGGGACTGTTCCTGCGGCAGACGGCGGCGGTATTTGCAGGAGCGTGTGCCTGCGGGATGCTCTCGTTTGTGAGTGCCCGGGGCTTTTGCAGGTCTGCGGCCGCGGTGATGCTTTTCGGTACCGCCCTCACGGCGCTGACCTTTACGCCTCTCGGAGTCTCCCCGGAGGGCTCGGATGACCGCGCCTGGATAGCTTTGGGAGCTTTCGGGATACAGCCCTCCGAGATCCTGAAGCTGTGCTTTATAATAAGCTTTGCTGCGCATCTCTGCGTAAGGCGGGACAGGATCAATACTCCCTCGGGGCTGGGGCTGCTGCTTCTGCACGCGGCTGTCCCGACAGGGATGGTCTGGATGCAGGGGGATCAGGGGACGGCGGTCGTCTTTATGGTGATAACAGCCGGGATGCTGATGACCGGCGGCCTGAAAGTGAAGTATATCATCGGGGCAATGCTCGCTTCTCCCGCTGCGGCGTGGGTGATGTGGCGTTTCGTTTTGCAGGAGCATCAGAAGCAGCGCCTTGCTGTGCTGCTCGATCCCTCGCTGGATCCCCTGGGTGCAGGGTTTCAGCAGACACAGTCCCGGCTGGCTATAGCCGAGGGCGGGCTGCTGGGCAGCGGATTGTTCTCACGTGGAGGGGAGCTCGTTTACGTTTCCCAGTCTCAGAACGACTTTGTTTTTTCCTATGCCGGACAGGTTGGAGGAGCGGTGCTGTGTGCTGCGGTGATCGTTCTGGAGTTTGCCCTTGTGCTGAGACTGCTGTCTCTCTCTGCTAAGAGGAGCGGTGCAGGCAGGCTGATTGCCTCGGGGACGGCGGCGATGCTTTTTGCCCACTCGTTTATAAATATCGCAATGGCACTGGGTTTTATGCCTGTGATCGGCGTGCCGCTGCCGTTTATTTCGGCAGGCGGGACTGCGGCGGTCTCGATGCTGGCAGCGGTAGGTGCGGTGCAGGGCAGCCTGTTCCGCGGCACAGAAAAGGATAACGTACAGAACTTGATAACGGAGGTATAAATATGGCAGTTCATACACTTGAAGAGATCTATACGCCTGACGCGCTGGAGGCGCAGCGTGAGCGCTACAGCAGAGCGGCATCAGAGTTTGAGAAGCTTTACGGCACCACACCGGAGAGGATATTCTCCGCTCCCGGCCGTACCGAGGTGGGAGGGAACCACACAGACCACAATCACGGCAGAGTGCTTGCAGCGGGAGTCTCGCTGGATGTGATAGCTATGGTCATCCCGACGGAGGACGGTATCATCGAGGTCAAGTCGGAGGGCTTCCCGGCAGACAGGGTGGATCTGTCAGACATTTCTGTACATAAGGATGAGGAGGGTTCCTCGGCAGCGCTCATCAGGGGAGTTGCGGCAGGCTTTGCAAAGGGCGGTCACAGGATCGGCGGTTTCAGAGCCTATACCACGTCTAATGTGCTCAAGGGTTCGGGGCTCAGCTCTTCAGCGGCCTTTGAGGTGCTGATAGGCAATATCCTGAACGGACTCTATAACGGACACGAGGTCTCCGCCGTGGAGATAGCTCAGGTGTCTCAGTATGCCGAGAACGTTTATTTCGGAAAACCCTCGGGACTTATGGATCAGATGGCTTCCTCGGTGGGAGGGTTCATCACCATAGATTTTGCCGATCCCGCAAAGCCGGTGATCGAGTCGATAGATTTTGATTTTGCCGCCTCCGGATGCAGTCTGTGCATCGTGGATACCAAAGGCAGCCACGCGGATCTTACTCCGGAATATGCCGCTATCCCGCAAGAGATGAAAGCGGTGGCGGGCTTCTTCGGCAAGCAGGTGCTGCGCGAAACGGATAAGCAGAGCGTGCTCGGCTCACTGCCGGAGCTGAGAGAGCGTTTCGGGGACAGAGCGGTGCTGCGTGCTCTGCATTTCTTTGATGACAATGAGCGTGTGACCGCCGAGAAGGAGGCTCTCTCCGCGGGAGATATAAAAGCCTTCTTTGAACAGATCAAAAGCTCGGGCAGATCTTCCTATATGTATCTGCAGAATGTTTTTGCAGTGAGCGATCCGGGCAGTCAGGGGCTGTCGCTGGCGCTGTATCTTGCCGGAAGTGTCCTCGGTGACGAGGGAGCATACCGCGTTCACGGCGGAGGCTTTGCCGGGACGATCCAGGCTTTCGTTCCTGCGGACAGGCTGGATACTTTCAGAAAGACTATGGAGGACTGCTTCGGCGAGGGAAGCTGTTATGTACTGTCGGTAAGGCCTTTCGGCGGCACCGAAGTCAGGATGTAACAGGACGATAATAGTACTTATAAATGAGGGATATGAATGAAGCTGGGCAAGTTCGGGCTCATGAAGGAACAGCTCAAACAGATGAACAAGAAGGGCGTAAAGGTCAGCATCGCTTCCTGCGGGAAGGTGCTGATAGACGAGCTGCCGTTTTCCTTCTCGGTGGCCAGCGCCGGTGAGGCATCGCAGAAGGGGATAGTGGTCTCGTTCTCGGGGGAGCCGGTGGAGGACGGGAGACTGGTGCTCTCGACCATAGAGATGCGGTACACCCGGAACGGGCGGGCTCACAGCGAGACCAAGAAGCTGGCCAGGATCGTCAAGCGTGACGGCAAGCACATCTATCAGGCCAAGTTTACCAGCGTAGTTCTCGAAGAAGCCAGACCGATGAAAAAAAAGGCCGACAGCGATATGTTCCTGGCGGATATATCCTCGTCCTACAGCTTCAGGCTGATACCTTCCTACAAGCAGGATGAGGAGGCAGAGGTAATGCTGACTGTTTATCCGCTGGCTGATCCGCTGGGCGGGCTGGCTGTGGAGTGGAGGAGCTGTACCTCTGACAAGGAATGGTTTGAACATAACCCTGACGCCCTTAAACCTGTGTCCAGGTCAAAAGGCTTCTTTATGAGACACAGGCGGTAAGCCTGATCCGGACGGAAGCATTATCCGGCGGAAAGACTATTCAAGGAGAGAACACTATGCGGATGAGAAGAAAAAAACATCTGGAGGAACGGCTTGCGGAGTGCGGGGATATGATAATCTATATGGACCGCGAGGACCGCAACTATCAGATAAAGGACACCGAGAATATCCTTGACTGCAGGGAGCTTTTCGGCAATGACGCTCCCGTGGAGCTGGAGGTCGGCTGCGGCAAGGGGCAGTTCATATGTGAACTGGCTCAGCGCAGGCCGGAGGTCAATTACCTCGCTGTGGAAAAGGCCAGCAACGTTATCGTGGATGCCGCCGAGAAGGCGATAGCTTTGGGGATAAAAAATGTCCGCTTTCTCAGGGGAGGAGCAGAGTATCTCGAAAGCTACATACCCCAGCAGAGCATCGGAAGACTGTACCTCAATTTCAGCTGTCCCTATCCCAAGAAGTCCTATGCATCCCACAGGCTGACACACAGGCGGTTCCTGGCAATATATGAGACGCTTCTGAAGCCCGGCGCCGAGATCTGGCAGAAGACGGACAACCGCAATTTCTTCGAGTTCTCGCTGGAGGAGTTTTCCGACTGCGGCTGGACGCTGAAAAATATCTCGCTGGACCTTCACGCCTCTGATTTCGAGGATAATATCGTCACCGAGTACGAGCAGCGCTTCTCCGAGCAGGGGGCCCCGATATACAGATTGGAGGCGTACCGCAAATGAGTGAGGAGATGCCTGCGGTATTGCAGGAGCCGGAAAAGAAAAGACGCTTCCCCTTGAAGCTCGTTCTGATCGCTGCCGCACTGATCGCCTTTGCCGTGGGAATGGCAATAGAAGTGTACAAACATTCGGACAGCAGGATGAAATCCCTGCTTGAGAACAATAAGCAGAGCTTTGAAGCCTGTGCCGAGTTCTTCGGCATAGGCGGCGGATCGGAGAGCGTCACTGTGACGGATAAAGAGATCGAAGCTGAGACGATCAATGCTGATTCGGACAAGAAAAGAGCAGTGTTCACTTCGGCGCAGTTCCTTGCGGAAAAGTACAAGGAGCAGCCCGTAGGCAGCGATATAGCAAAGCTGTCGGACGCAGGTGTCCAAAAAATCTCCCTCGAAGGCTGGGAGGTAAGGTTCTATACCGATGTGGATTCGGGGATCTGCTACATCTCCGAAAAGGCAAAAAGCTCGCCGGGGTTCTATTATCCGGAGGGCTATCTGGACGACAACCGCGTCGAGGGCGACTGGTACCGCTTCGGAAGGGATGTAAAGAAAAAATAACAGCACAGGCGCGTCTGTCATTATTCGGGACAGGCGCGCATATATTTTCTCAGAGGGGCAGAGCACCCCATTTTCTGAGGAGATGAGACATATGAACTTCAAGCAGAAGCTTATCACATATTTCTGTGCAGCGGCGGTGATCGCTGCGGGCATCATCGGGCGGGAGTATGCCGGGAGCCGCATAAAGGAGGGTATGGACGGAGTACCTGCTTCGGCTTTGGTGAGCGATGCGCCTGTGATAGTCCTTGACGCAGGCCACGGCGGAGCCGACGGAGGCTGCGTCTCGGTGAACGGCGTGCCTGAAAAGGGCATAAACCTTTCCATAATGCAGACCGCGGCGGATACTCTGGAGCTTCTGGGATATAATGTTAAGTGTACAAGGAACTCGGATGTGTCTATCCACGATCAGGGTACAGAGGGGCTGGCAGATCAGAAGAAGTCGGATATGGATAACCGTCTGAAAATAATAAACGGCAGCGGTGCGGCACTGGCGGTCTCCATACATCAGAATCAGTTCACTGATCCGAAATACAGCGGCGCTCAGATGTTCTACAAGGCTGAAAGCAGTGAGAGCAGCCGCCTTGCCGAGGTGCTGAGGGGGAAGTTCGTTATGCATCTCCAGCCGGACAATGAGCGTGAGACCAAGCCTGTGGGCAGCGAGCTTTTTCTGATACATAACGCCGAATGTCCCGCTGTTATGGCAGAGTGCGGATTCCTCTCCAATCCGGAGGAGGCCGCAAAGCTGGAATCGCCTTCCTATCAGAGAGAGACAGCCTTTACCATCGCCGACGGGATAATCTGCTATCTTGCCGGGAGCCGTCCCCGGGATACTGAGGCGGAGGATGATTTGTAAAAATATGCCTCCGTCACAAGCCTGACAGTATGATTATTGATAAAATAGAGTGTAAAATAATAATGAAATTTGGCATATTGGGGGTTGTATTTTACTGTACAATGGTATATAATATAAGGGTATAAGTTCTCATAACTGATGTTTAAGTGAGGTTAATTATGCCAGACAACAAAAAGAATACAGATGACAGCTCCGAGATGGAGCTGGAGGATATTATTTCGGCAGCTATAAATGCAAAAAAGAAACGCGCTGAAGAAAGCAAGCATAACGAAGAGGAATTATCCGATGCCGATGCTGTGCGGCTGAAAAGACAAAAAACGCTTGAAGAGCTCACAGGTATAAAGTTCGTGGAGGAAGAGGACAAGAGCAAGCTCGTCAAAAAAGAGAAAGCTCATACCGATCCCAAAAGTGAGCCGGAAAAGCCTGCTAAAAACGAAAAGCCTCAGGAGGAAAAGAATTCCGGGCACAGACAGGGCGAAAAACAGCCCGGACATAAACAGGGCGAAAGAGGACCAGGGCACAGGCAGGGAGGAAAGCCTCCTGCCCGCAAGCCGGGGGACAAGCAACCTGAGCATAAGCCCGGGGACAGGCATCCTGCCCGCAAGCCCGGAGACAAGCGCCCGGTACGCAAAAAGCCTGCGGCGGTCCCCGCGGACGGCGAACTGGCGGAGGGCACTGAGGAAAGACCAAGGCGCAGAACAGCCCGTGAGGACGATATCAATCTTCCTGCAAGAAAAAAACGTCCCGCAGGTGAGAACGATCAGCGTGAGGAGAAGGATAATGCTCCCGATGACGGGAAGCTGCTGGAGCCCGTACCTGTCATAATCGACGACGATGACGAGGAGATGCTCCCCGGAAAGAAGTCCGGCGAGGATGCTCCTGAGGGCGCGGACGAGCCCGATACCGGGGACAAGCCCAAAAAGAAGCCCCAGGGCAGCGGAAAAAACAAAAAGAAGAAAAAGAAAAAATGGAACAAGAAGCAGAAGACCATATTTACAATAGGCGTGCTGTTCATAATACTTTGCCTGCTGGGTGTGGCGGTATATCTGATATTCCACTATTATTACGGCCTGCTGGGCGGTGAGTGGAACGACAGCATCACCCACGAGAAGCCGGTAGTCAGCGCGGATGCTTCTTCCAAGGAAGATACCTTCGATCCCAGAACGGAAGAGGAAAAGATCAGAGAAGCTCTTGAGGCTATCAAGATCGACCTTATGAAGGACAGCGAGGTATTCAATATCCTGCTGGTAGGACAGGACCTCAGGTCCACCTCCGGCGAGACAAGGGGCAATACCGACGTTATGATGCTCATTTCTCTCAACCATAAGAAGAAGACCATCACGATGACTTCCTTTATGAGAGATATATGGCTGTATATCCCGCCCTGCGATTATTCCGAGAGACTCAACGCCGCATACTACGCCGGCGGTCCCGAGTACCTCAGGGATACGCTCCAGTCCTACTTCGGCATCGGCATCGACAGGTATGTGGTCGTTACCTTCAACCAGTTCATTGATATCGTTGATACTCTGGGAGGACTTGATCTTTATGTAACTCCCGACGAGGCGAACGGATACCAGGGCGCTGATCCCAACGGTGACAACACCCGCGGAATGCAGAATCCTCTGGATGAGCAGAACTACCTGCTCAAGAACAAAAAGAAGACCGACTATATCAAGATGGACTATGACATCGACGGTAAGACTTTGCATCTGAACGGAAACCAGGCGCTGGCTTATTCGAGAATAAGACACGTGGATTATATCGACAAGGACGGCACCGTTCTGGGAAGCGACTTCGGACGTACAAAGCGTCAGAGGATCGTTATCTCGGAAATGATCAAGAAGGCCAAGTCGGCATCGCTGGTAACGCTCAACGATCTTGCGCATAAGGTGCTCCCGCAGACCTTCACGGATATCTCTGAGGGAGAGGCCGCTTCGCTGGTACTGAACATCCTCGACTATGTGGAATATGATGTTCAGCAGTTCCGCGTTCCCGAGGAGGGGACCTATTCCGGCCACTGGATCGACAGGAAGTCGGTTATTCTCTGCAACACTGTAAAGAATGCACAGGATCTCCAGACACTGATCTACGGCCAGACAAACATCACTGAGGAGGAACTCAAGAAGTTCGCCCAGTACAATCAGTATTACGATGACAACGGCAACTATGTTGACTATGCCAACGGTATCGTGAACTATTGATCCTGAACTAAAAAACCGCAGCACACGAAGTGCTGCGGTTCTTTTTAGTGATCAGCGGAGAAAACTGCTCCGGCTGAGAAACGGCTTCTGATCCTGTATGTCAGTACTTGACCGACTTGTTGTTCACCGAGATGCTGATGACGGGCATGCCGTCCTCCATATCGTCGAACATCACAACGACCTCCAGGTCGCCCTCGGTGTATGTCCAGTACAGCTCGGCAGAGGTGGGCTCGCCCATCCTGGCTCTTACATCGTCCTGCTTGTCGCCGATCTTCAGACCGCAGGCAAGGGATACGTTCTCGCCTTTGTAGTCAGCGTCGGAGATAGTTGCGGCAAGGACCTTGCCCTCGTAGTTCTCCTCAACGTTCAATCCGTTGTACCAGTGGTATGTGATCTCGCCCACGGCGTTGGGATCGCAGGGCTTTGATGCCTTTGAGGGCCTTGCCTCATCGCCGAGACCGTCCTTGATGTCGGCGTAAGCAGCGCCGGGCAGGAAGGTATAGCCGTTATAGCTTACCGTTGCCTTTTCGCTGAGAGAAGCATTGTCGGGAACGGCGGGGCTATCGGATGTGCTCTCCTCCGGCTTGCTCTCGGCGGGCTTGGTCTCATCAGGAGTGGACTCGGCAGGTGCTGCTTCGGACGAAACGGCAGCCTTGGTCTTGAGTGTTACCTTGCCCTCAGTTTCCGAGGAAAGATCGGTGCTGCCGCAGCCTGCCAGCATAAGTGCGGCCAGTGCCGCAGCAATAAAAGGGTATCTGATCTTCATATAAAAAGCTCTCCTTATTTCTTTACGATGTTTACAGTGTCTCCGTTGTAGTCTATATTATTGCAGGTGACGGTGAGCTTGTACTCGCCTGAGAGGCCCTCCGAGGGATCAATGAGCATCGAGAAGCCGTTGTGATCTTCGCCTTCCAGCAGCTTGGTGTCATAGATCGGGAAGGCTTCATAGGTGAAGCTGCCGTTTTGACCGGTGAGGGTAACATACACCCTTCCGTCGCCGAGGTCGGCGTTATCGGAGAATACACCGAATATCCTGCACCCGTAACCTTCGTTAGAGAAGGAAACGCTCATGCTTCCGTCCTCCGCCACGAACTGTGAGGTTATGTCCGTCCTTTTCGGAGCGTACATATAAGGCGCTGTGGAGACGAGGTTTTTAAGATTTCTTTCAACTATCTCGTAAACAACATCCGTCCCGTCGGCCAGGGTGGAGATCTCGGGGCAGTCGGTGCGCTCGAAGGTGGACTGAGCGTAATTGTCCATCATAAGCGGCAGCAATGCCCGCCCGAAGGAGTCTCTTGCCATATACAGCTTGCTGTCCTTGGGGCCGCCCTTGCTCCTGATAGTGAAGCGGTCGTCGCCTTCCTCCTTATCGCTCATAAAGAGTTCGAGCTGAGCGGGAGGATCCTTCACGCCTGCGGGAGTAACAAAGGTAAACGGGTCATACTCTATATCCAGATAATACTGGTTGTCCAGAAAACCGCCTGCCGGGTAGAGCAGTTTGTCAAGGTCGCCCCGCCAGGTCTTGGTGACGGTATATTCGCAGTTGCTGTAGCTCTTGTGAGGAGCACCCAGGCTCTCCATAATGGCGTTGTATCCGATGAGAGCGCCGAGGTAGTTCCAGTGGCTGTCTCGCTTATGATATACGCCCAGCTTTTTGTTGTCGGTCATCACCTTTTTCATATTGGTGTAGTTCACGCCCAGCCTGTCCAGCTCCTTACACAGCCGCGAGAGGTTGTTCTCATCAGCCTGTCTGTAGCAGAAGGGCATATACTCGCCATAGACAGATGCCTTGTTGGGCATCGGTACAAAAGTGAACCTGCCGCCCTTTGCCTTGACCTGTTCCTCTATGAGCGAGAGAGTTATGGCTGCCTGCCTGATGCGGGCATCGGACATGGCATTGGTATCCATATAGTCCAGCTTCTCGTTGTCATAGAACAGCCAGCCGTCCCTGCCGCTTATCACATTGGAGGACGAGGTGCCGAGTATCTGTCCCTTTACGAAGTTTGCCGCCGAGAGGATCTCCGAACGCAGAGGGATCCTGTCGTTGAACCATTCTTCAAACTGTACGGAAAAATCAGTATTGAGCGAGCCGTCCTTTATGTACGATGGCATCTCGGCAAGCTCTTTTTTCTCTATCTCGGCATTGCTCTTCACGAAGGGCAGCATAGCCAGAGGCGCTGCACATACCGCAAAGAATATTGCCGAATAAACGATCTTAAAAGCTTTATTCATAGCTTCCCCTTTACTTTCTCAGAATCTGAAATATATGAATGGATTGTACTTGCTGGAGATGAGCGAGAGTATGCACAGCGCCAGTATCACCAGCGAACCGGCATAGGCTGCGTAGTCATACAAAGCAGCGCCGTCTGACTGTGACGCCTTTTCTCTCATATTCCTGAATACCGGTGTTGAGAGCACCAGTGCGAAGGCCAGCGCCAGCAGGAACACGAAGGAAGTGCAGGACAGTATCTCGGAATTCACCGCTGAGTCGCCGGAAGCAAAGGTGAACATATTACCGATGAGCGAGAAGCCTTGTGTAAGGGTATCTGCGCGGAATATTACGAATGCCAGCACCACTACCAGCAGGGTGTATATATGCCCGATGGGCTTGAACCATTTCTTCTTGGTGGGGATCACCTGATAGGTCTCAAGCATCTGACACGCACCGTGGAGCATACCCCAGACGATGAAAGTGAAGTTCGCGCCGTGCCAGAAGCCGGTCAGGAAGAACACGATGAGCTTGTTGAAGGTGGTCCTCAGTCTGCCCTTGCGGTTTCCTCCCAGAGGGATATAAACATACTCCTTGAACCAGGTGGAGAGGGAAATATGCCAGCGTCTCCAGAAATCCTGTATGCTGGGGGCGATGAACGGGTAGTTGAAGTTCTCCTTGAAATCGAATCCGAACATACAGCCGAGGCCGATAGCCATATCGCTGTAGCCCGAGAAGTCGAAGAATATCTGCAGGGTGTAGCACACAGCACCTATCCAGGAGGGGAGCATACCCACCTGTCCGGGTTCGTAGCTGAACACCTTATCCGCCACAAAGCCCATCTGATTGGCGATGAGCACCTTCTTGCCGAGACCGAAGATGAAGCGGCAGATACCGCGGGATACTCTGTCGGCGGTGAATTCTCTTTCACCCAGCTGCTTGGCGATGTCCTCGTATCTTACGATAGGTCCTGCTATCAGCTGAGGGAAGAAGGATATGTACAGCAGCACCGAGAAAAGGCTTTTCTGCACGCTCTTTTTATCGCGGTAAACGTCGATAACGTAGCTCAGCCCCTGGAAGGTAAAGAATGAGATACCGATAGGCAGCCTGATATTCGGTACAGGCAGCGAGGTGCCGGCAATATCGTTTATTGTCTGAGCGAAGAAACCGGTGTACTTGTAGAATATCAGCAGTCCGATATTCACGCACACCGCCAGCAGCACTGCCAGCTTGTCGTGTTGTTTCTTCGAGGCCATGATACCGAACATATAGTTGAATATGATCGAGATTATCATGATGAACACCGCAATGGGCTCACCGAAGGCATAGAACACAAGGCTTGCCGCGGCAAGTATGATATTACGGGCAGTTTTCTGCTTTATCACCGCATACAGCAGGAATGTTACCGGCAGAAACATAAACAGAAAAATAACGGAACTGAATGTCAAACAGATCACACTCCGAATAATAATATTTTAGTTATTCATCTTGTTATTATAGCATCAAATGACATATACGTCAAGGAAGTGCCGTGCTTCTGACGTTAATTTCGTCGGAACGCTCAAAAAGGCGTCCCGACGACGTTATCAATCTATTCTTATTTTCCCTACAGGATTGATCCTGTAGTCGGTATAGTCGGCATTATAGTTGTTGGAGAAGTTTTTGGCCTCGGCGAAAAGGGGATCGAAAAGTTTGCCTGCTACCGTGAACCAGCTGTGGGAGGTATCGTGGCACACCCATATGTCGGTGTAGCCGATCTCCAGGAAGAGGTATGCCGCCGCACAGGCATCCGACACGCAGCAGCCCGAGCCCCGCTGGAATATGTCGTTGGCAAAGTCAACGTCCCATTCGTCCGTGGTGCGGTAGATGTTCTCCAGCAGTCTCCAGCGGTGATAGGGATGCTGGCTGTACTCCCAGACAAATACCTTGTATCTCTTGTCTGCCATGGAATCGGCAGGCGAGGTCTGCTCGAGCATTATCTTGTGAGCAAGCATCATAGTCTTTATCTTCTTCTTGCCGTAGTCGGTGAGGGAGTATGCCTTGCCGTTCTTGTCAACGCTTATGCCGTTTATCTTTGTGCTCTTGTACAGCTTGCCGTTTGTGCGGTCGAAGCAGTAATACCCGCCGTCGATCTCCTGCCAGCCGGTCTGCATTACACCGCTGCCGTCAAAGAAGTATCCGTTCCCTCCGATGTCCACAAAGCCGGTGGTCTTCTTATTGTTGTAATAGTAATACTTGTTCCCGCCGGAGGTCTCCCAGCCTGCGCGGACGATAGAGTAGCTCTTTGATACCGAGCCGCTGAAATTGCCTGTGCCCTTGATCGTCACAGTTGCCGTGCCGATGGCCTTGTTGTTCTTGTAGGTGAGGGTGAAGTCCGTCCCCTTTTTCAGGGTGCGGGAGTTGTATTTCAGCGTCGGGACGGGAGACACGCCGCTGCTGCTGTAGGCATAGGAGCTTTTCAGCCCCGATACCGATGCTTTGCTTATGGGAGCCGCCGCAATAGTAAACTTTTTTGTTACAGTCCCTGTATAGATGCCCTTGCCGGTGGCTTTGATCGTCGCTGTACCTACATTGGTCCCGTTTGATATGGTGTAGGTGTAGTCGGTGCCTTCGGTCAGCCTGTTGCCCCTGTTGTCCCACACTTTGACCGAGGGCTGGAGCGCACGTCCCTTGTAGGTATAGGTCAGGGAGGGAATAGTGATCTTCTTCACCGGGCCCAGGACCTTTTTGCTCCTGACAGAGCTGTAGGTGCCGTATCTAGTGCTGTTCTTCACTATGTACGAGCGGACTTTTATATAGTAGATCTCCCCCGGCCTGGGTACCGAGGTAAGGTTCACATAGTTCCTCGACAGATCTGTTACCGTGGTGCTGTGGTATTCCGTAAAGGTCTTGTCGGTGCTGTACAGTATCTGATAACCGCTTGCCGACTTGTCGGTATTGAAGGTGACCTTTATCCCGCCGTTGCCTGTGGTCAGTGAGGTGATGCTGTTGACAGCGGGCTTGATTATGAACTCGCGGGAGAGCTTTCCGCTGTACTTGCCCTTTCCCCAGGCTGTAACGGTGGCAGTGCCCGCCTTATTGTTGTTTGTGTAGGTGAGAGTGTAGTCGGTGCCTTTGGTGAGCTTCTTGCCGCCGGCTTTGACAGTAAGCTCATCCGCGCCGTTTCTGTTGTCGGGAGTGACCGGCACCCCCTTGTAGGTGTATGAAGCATATTTCAGAGTGATTTTTCCGTCAGCCAGCGATACTGTCCCGGCAGCCTCCGCCGCGATCACGCAGCCGGAGCCCTCTGTCCCTCCGGGGAGGAGCCCTGTGCCGAATGAGGCCGTCACGGCGGCAAAAACCGTCAGTGCGGCAGCAATGAGTTTCTTTTTCATATAAACGACCTCCGTTCATCGGTTTGACTGTCTTTACAAAGATTATACCATATTCTGCCTTGTTCGTCAATGTCAGCCCTGCGGCACAGTTTTTATGCTTGTTCAGACAATTTGCGCTGAAATGTACAGGTAATTATATTTCGGCGTTGTAAACGTTATTACAAGAATCAATGAAGTTTACATTCAGTTAACAATTAGTTAACTTTATATGCAATATTATAATGAGAACTTTTGTTATAATTAAAATATATATTATAAACACGTTTTTAACAAGCGATTAAAATAAGAATAAAACGCCAAGGAGGTTATTAATATGTCACTGGGAAGAGTTTTGGTAGTTGACGATGACAAAAATATTTGCGAGCTGTTGAGGCTCTATCTTGAAAAGGATGGCTACGGCGTTATTCTTGCTCATGACGGTGAAGAGGCGATCGTTAAGTTCAATGCCCTCAAACCCGATATTATCCTGCTCGACATTATGCTGCCCGGCATCGACGGCTGGCAGGTCTGCAGGGAGATCAGGAAGAAGTCCAATGTGCCGATAATAATGGTAACAGCAAAGCAGGAGACTTTCGATAAGGTCCTCGGTCTTGAGCTGGGTGCTGACGACTATATCGTCAAGCCCTTCGATACCAAGGAGGTAATCGCAAGGATCAAGGCAGTTTACCGCCGTGTAGGTCAGTCTTCCGGTGAGCAGGAGATCAAGGAAGTCAAGTATGACAAGCTTTCCGTGAATATGACACGCTATGAACTCAGGGTGGATGATAAGGTAGTGGATACTCCTCCGAAGGAGCTTGAACTGCTGTTCCACCTTGCATCCAACCCCAACAGGGTTTATACGAGAGACCAGCTTCTTGATGAAGTCTGGGGATTTGAGTACTACGGCGATTCCAGAACTATAGACGTCCATGTCAAGAGGCTCCGCGAAAAGCTGGAGGGTGTTTCAGACAAGTGGGCTCTCAAGACCGTTTGGGGCGTAGGCTACAAGTTCGAGGTCGCAGAAGGCAGCCAGACACATGAATAAAGGCAAAAGCATATTCTTTAAATATTTTGTTATATGTTCAGCAGTAATACTCATAAGCTTTATTTGCTTAGGGGCAGTATTACTGCTTGTTTCTTCCCGGTATTTTCTTCAGGAAAAGAAGGATCTGCTGCAGAAAAACACCGAAGCAGCAGCCTCGACCATCACCGCCATGATAACCAATTCTCCCACCGGATGGCGGGAAAGGGCAGAGCAGAGCATCAATGAGCTTTCCATAGGCTCCAGCATCGATTTTGTGCTCTGCGACAAGAACGGGAAGATCATAATCGCTTCCGGCCCCCGCGGGAAGTTCATAGACCTAATGATCGACGATTCGCTGCTGCACGGCATCGGTGAGGATGCAAGCTATGCCCTCAGCGACTTCAGCGGTACCTATGAGGAATGCCATGTCGTCGGCAAGCGCTTCAGCGTAAACGGCCCCGATTACTATATACTGGCACTCACGCCCAGATCGGAGCAGGATGACTATATCTGGCAGATAATGCGTATATTCATCATTTCTATGGTGATAGTGTTCTTTGCTGTTGTTATCGCCGTTTACTTCGTCGCCAAGAGACTGTCGGCACCGCTTATCGAGATAGCCCAGGTATCGAGAGAGATCGGTAAGGGCAATTTTTCGCTGCAGCTGCCGGCCTACAGCGTCTATGAGATGCAGGAGCTCAGCAACGCCTTCAACGATATGGCGGCTTCGCTGAAAAACTATGATACTATGCGTAACAGTTTCGTGGCCAACGTTTCTCACGAGCTGAGAACACCTATGACCTCCATAGGCGGCTTTGTGGATGGTATGCTCGACGGTACTATCCCGCCGGAGCAGCAGGGGCATTATCTCAGGATAATCTCCAATGAGGTCAGCAGGCTCACAAGACTTGTGCGCTCGATGCTCAACCTTGCAAAGATCGAGGCGGGTGAGCTCAAGCTCAACCAGACCAGGTTCTCTGTCGTGGAGCCGATCGTGGATACCCTTGTCACCTTCGAGCCGAGACTGGAGGAAAAGCATATCGAGATCCGCGGTCTTGACGTTGACAGGATGTACCTGTATGCGGATAACGACCTGATACATCAGGTGATGTATAACCTTATCGAGAATGCTATCAAGTTCGTCAACGAGGGCGGGTATATCGAGTTTTCGTTCTCCAGCGTCGGGTATATGACAGTCATCTCGATCAAGAACAGCGGCGAAGGGCTCAGCGAGGACGAGCTGCCGCTGGTGTTCGACAGATTTTACAAGACCGATAAATCCCGCGGCCTTGATGCAACAGGCGTCGGGCTGGGCCTGAACATCGTCAAGTCGATAATAAGGCTCCACGGAGGAAAGATAATGGTAAGAAGCGTTCAGGGAGAATATACCGAGTTCGTGTTCACCGTCCCCAATAAAGCGCTGTGACCGGAGGATAAACGCTGAAGGAAAGGAGGAGCTGCTGTGGATGAATTTGAAGAACTCGCCGCCGAAACGGGCGAGAGCGTGACAGAAGCCGCTGAACTTCCGGAAGAGCCCGGCATCGCAGCGGAAGGTACTGCCGCGGCTGAGGACACAGCTGATATGGCTGCCGTGCAGGATCAGCCATCCGGCAATGATACTGCGCAGGAGACGCCGGCAGAGGAAGCAGCTCCGGAGGAAAGTTCCACAGATGAAGCCGAAACAGAGTCTCCCGGACCGGGTGAGCCTGTGAGAGGCACCGCCTACAGCGATCCCTTTTTCAATATCCCGCCGGTGCTGGGTGCTATGAACGGCCTTGACCGCGAAACGTTCTGGCAGGAGGTCGCCGATGTCAGGCCCAGACGCAGAAGGCCCTCGGCGGCAGTAGTCATACTGGCTGTGCTGATGCTCATAGTTATGGTCTTTGCCTTTATCACCGCGATAAACGGACGCGGCTGGCTGATAAAGCTCATAAACGGCGGAAAGAATTTCGAGTTCACGCTCCCCGCCGCAGATAAGCCCCAGCTTGAAAGCAGCAAGTATCAGGCTGACGGGCGCTATACTATCGAAGGGCTCACCGAGGCAGTCTCGCAGTCGGTGGTGGCGCTGGAGATATACTCCTCCAAGCCTGCGCTCCTGCCGTCAAGTCAGGGCAGCGGGATCATAATGACTGAGGACGGATATATCGTCACCAATGCCCATGTGGTGGAGGACGCCGCAAAGATCAAGGTAGTGCTATATAACAGGGAAGAATTCTCAGCCTCCGTCGTCGGCAGCGACGAGGCTACTGACATCGCCGTGATAAAGATCGGTGCAGGAGGGCTCCAGCCCGCCGAGTACGGCAATTCCGATCAGGTCGCTCTCGGCGAGGACGTGGTCGCGATAGGTTCGCCCGCCGGTTTCTACGGCTCGGTGACAAAGGGCATCATCTCCGGCCTTGACAGGCTTATCAAGGTGGAGAGCTTCTCTATGCCGATGCACTGCATCCAGGTGGATGCCGCCATAAATCCCGGCAACTCGGGAGGAGCACTGTTCAATATGTGGGGGCAGGTCATAGGCATAACCAGCTCCAAGCTCTCATCCACAAAGTATGACGGGATAGGCTTTGCTATCTCCATAAATGACGCCAGACCTGTCATCGAAAGACTGCTGGCACTGGGATATATCGCTGACCGCCCGCTGATAGGCATAAGCTTCTATCCGATTTCGGAGGAGACAGCTGTTATGGCACAGTCCAAGGCGGGACTGCTCATTGCCGAAATCAAAGAGGATTGCGACATCGCCAATACCGAGCTTGCCGAGGGAGATATCATCACCTCGATAAACGGCAAGCCTGTGTCCAGCACCGACGATGTTAAGGCCCTGCTCGATACTATGGTCCCCGGCGAGACTGTGACCTCTCACGTTTACCGCCCCAACGAGGACGGTACCGGAACGGAATTTGACATCACCTACAAACTCGCCCGCGACGAGGGCTCCTTCGTTCCCAAGGAGGGCTGACGCGCCGCAGGACACCGGACGGAGGGATAGATACGGAAGGCTATATTATGGAACTGCGCAAGACAGTGGGACACAGGCCGCTCATCCAGTGCGCAGGAAGTGTGATAGTGGAAAACTCCGAGGGGCAGATACTTCTCGGAAAAAGAACGGACAACGGTATGTGGGGCTATTCCGGAGGCTCGGTGGAACTCGACGAGAAGGTGGAGGACTGCGCCAGGCGGGAGCTCTATGAGGAAATGGGCCTCGAAGCCGAAGACCTGGAGTTCTTTATGATAAACTCCGGGCCGGAGGCACATTACATCTACCCAAACGGCGACGAAGTCTCAAATGTGGAGATCATATATATCTGCCGCAAATACCGGGGCGAACCGAGACCTCTCGACTCCGAGATGAGCGAGCTCAGGTTTTTCTCCCCCGATGAGATCACCGACGGGATGATCTCGCCGCCGATCAGAGAAGTGATGCGCCGCTGGAAGACAGAAAAGAAATAAAGGCAACACCGCACAACCCGCGGCTTGAGCCTCTGCACGTCATCTGCTTGCATATTTTCCGTCATAGCACACAAATTTTCCTTGCCGGGCGTCAGCCCGCCTGCGTCAAATTTATGCACTCTGACGAAAAATCTCAGCTCAACTTTGTTGAGCTTGCGCGCGATCTGA
>JAFXRI010000080.1 GCA_017526445.1 Ruminococcus sp.
GTCATCTGCTTGCATATTTTCCGTCATAGCACACAAATTTTCCTTGCCGGGCGTCAGCCCGCCTGCGTCAAATTTATGCACTCTGACGAAAAATCTGACTGCGTATCTGACGCACAGGGGTTGTGCGGTATTGCCTTAACTATTTGATGCATCCAGAAACTAAGTTACCACAGACAAGAGTCAGGGGATGTTTTCATCCTGCCGGAGCTTCGGGCTGAACTGAAGCTGTATTTCGTTAGGTAGTAATACGATGCTGCAATATGGAATATATGTTGTCCCGAATAAACGAACATAAGCCTTTGGCAGTGAACTGTCAAAGGCTTATGTTATTATGTGAGATGTTCTATGAGCTTAGCACTTTGCAATAAATGGGAGAGGGAATACATACCGATTGTAATAGGCGGCAAACAATGATAGAACAACATTACATCTTCATTTGCAGAGCTTGTACGACAGATACAGAAATGTCCTCCGAAAAGCAGCAAAAAATTTTCATCAGACCGCAGCAAGAATGAATGATATGCGGCTCACTGCACAAACTATTCCCAAACAAAACACGGAGGTAATAAAATGAAAGCAACAGGAATAGTCCGCCGGATCGACGATCTCGGGCGGGTGGTGATACCGAAGGAGATCAGAAGAACAATGAGGATACGGGAGGGCGACCCCCTTGAAATATACACCAGCAGCGACGGCGAGGTGGTATTTCGCAAGTATTCGCCTGTGGGGGAGCTGGACAGCGGGACGGCTCAGGCGGCGGATGTTATCTCGAAGCTGACAGGGCAGGCAGCTATCGTCTTTGACCGGGATCACGTCGTTGCGGTATCTGGGGCGAGAAAGACTGAGTATGCCGAGCGAAGGCTTTCTCCTGCATTGGAGGAGCTTATCGAGCAGCGGAAAAGCTACGCCTATGACCGTCCCGATACTCCGAGACTTTTCCCGATAGAGGGGCTGGACAAGCCTGCCCTTGCGGCGGTGCCGATAATCTCCTCAGGAGATGTGATCGGTGCGGTGGCACTGATAAGCGCCGCAGGCGAACCCAAAGCCGACGAAAAGAATCTTATGCTCGCCAAAGCCGCAGCAATGTTTTTGGGAAAGCAGATCGAGAACTGAGGACGTAAATAAAACGGGTATTCCCCCGATATTGGGGGAATACCCGTTTTTCGTCATAGGCTGTTAGTGCTGCGGCCTCTTTTGTTTATGATTTTTACTTCACCTTGATACTCTTGATATCGCTGTAATTACCGTACCTTGTAGAAGTCGTCTTTCCGTCTTTGGTGTAGAAGGAGCGGACTTTTACGTACCAGGTCTCGCCGGATGCAGGGATCTTCGAGAAGGTCTCGCTGAGGTCGCTCAGATTCGTCGAGGTGTAGCTGTGGACGTACTTCTTGGCGTTAGTGTTCTTCACTTCGCCGGATGCGGATTTCAGAGCTGTCTGATCCTGGGAGTAGAGCACCTGATATCCGACAGTTCCTGCTGTACCCTTTTTCCAGGAGATCTTGAAAGCGCCCTTGCTGGGAGATGTTATGGATGTGATCTCGTTCTTGGCGGGCTTTACCACGAAGGTCTTTTTGCAGGTTCCTGTGACGTTGGTACCCTTGCCCTTGACGGTGATCGTTGCTGTACCGACCTTGGTATTATTGGAATAGGAAACGGTGTACTGATCGGAGGGGATAACATCGCCGTCCTTGAACTTCACGGTAACAGCGGGCTTTATTGCCGAGCCCGTGTAGGTGTAGGCGCTGTAGGGGATAGTCACCTTTGCATAGCTGGAGTTCAGATCAAGAGCCTTGACACTGAAGGTCTTGGTGAGGGTGCCATTGCAGTTCCCGGTGCCGGTAACGGTGATCGTGGCTGTACCCACGTTGGTGTTGTTCTTGTAAGCTACTGTGTAGTCAACGCCCTTTTTGAGCTTGGTGCCCGTGGGATCCTTTACAGTGACCGAGGGCTTGATGCCGCGGCCGCGGTATGTATAGCTTGAATAGGGGATAGTAACCTTGTCCTTTGAGATGCTTGTGCTGATGAAAGGAACATCATAGGTGTTGCAGTACCACTGAGCTTCCTTGCCGGGTGTGCCGTAAAGCGCAAAGCCGTCAACCAGCGTGCTGGCTTCGTAATATCCTTCGTCCTCATCATAGACCCTGACTGTTTCAAAGCCGAATGCGCTGTATTCGATGCCGTCCTCCTCGGAGCCGGGATCTACCGATTCAAAGTTGCCGACATTGTCGGGAACAGCAACGCCTTTGAGATTGGGGCAGTTATGAAATGCTCCATATCTGACCTGTATGAGCGATGAGGGCAGTTTTACGGAGGTCAGATTTTTCTGATCGCAGAAAGCCAGATAATCTATGATCTCTGTGCCGTCGGGTACAGTGAAGCTTGTTTTCTGCTCCAGCGGGAAGTGGACTATCTTCCCTGTTTTGTCCAGCACCATACCGTTCTTTACTTTCAGCTTCTTGTTCTGCTGGTCAACAGTGATCTTTAGATCTGTGCAGCCGAAGAAGGGGTTGCCGTCAATGATTTTTTCAACATTCTTGGGGATCGTGATCGCTTTGAGTTTGGTCAGGCCTTTAAATGCTGCCCCGCAGATAGTCTTTACGGAATCGGGGAGCGTCACGTCGGAAAGGTTATTAAGCTTTATAAATGCACCGCTTGCAATGTAGTTTACCGTGTTGGGTATGGACACCTTTGTTACTGCGCTGTAGCTTTTATCAACGAGCTCGCCCACATCAGAAACGGTCTTTCCGTCGATCTTACTGGGGATCGTAAGGGTAGCGCCCGGCTTTGCAGTCTGTCCGTGATAGACCACATCTCCTGTGTTTACGATAGTCTCATAGTAGTATTTGCCGTCCTCCGAGATCGTGTAATCGCTGTATTCGTCAAGAGCATTGGCCTTGTCCGCAGGGAAGAAGGCAAAAGCCGTCGAGACAGCCACGGCTACTGCCGAGGCAGCAGCCAGAAGTTTACTCAGCATAGTATCTACCTCCTGAAATATTAAGATATTGTTATTATATCACAGAACGTTCATTTTGTCATTCGTTTAGGAATATCTGACCTTAACTTTGTATATATCCACAAATCCCCGCAGACGAAATTGGACGACCTGCATAAACGGCAGAAAAACCCCTCCCCGGAAAGGGGAGGGGAACGCCTCTGACAGCGGAAGTGTAATACTTATTTTGTCCCGAAGATCCTGTCGCCCGCGTCGCCAAGGCCGGGAACGATGTAGGCGTTGTCATTGAGCTTCTCGTCAAGGCAGCCCACATATATGTCGATGTCGGGGTGAGCATTTTTCAGCCGTTCGAGTCCCTCGGGTGCGGCGATGATGCACATGAATTTGATGTTCCTGCAGCCCTTGGATTTGATGAAATCCACCGCCTGTACTGCTGAGCCGCCGGTCGCCAGCATCGGATCTGTGATGATAGCAGTCCTCTCGCCGATATTATCAGGCAGCTTGCAGAAATACTCCCGGGGCTTGTGAGTGACCTCGTCACGTTCAAGCCCGATATGTCCTACCTTCGCAGAGGGAACAAGAGTGAGTATCCCGCCGACCATTCCAAGTCCGGCGCGGAGTATCGGGATGACTGCCGGCTTTTTTCCTGTAAGCATCGGCTGCATCGACTCGGCCACCGGTGATCTTACGCTGACAAGCTCTGTGGGGAGTTCTCTCAGAGCCTCATAGCCCATAAGCATTGCTATTTCCTCTATCAGTATCCTGAAATCCTTAGTTCCGGTCCTCTCATCTCTCAGCAGCGAGATCTTGTGCTTTATCAGAGGATGATCCATTATTGCTATCCTGCTCATATTTGATCCCTCCTGTTCATTCACCGTACTCTGCGATATAGGGCAGATTGCGGTAGTATTCGCCGTAGTCGAGGCCGTAGCCGATCACGAACAGATCCGGTATGGTAAAGAGAGTATAGTCAGCTTCGAATTCGCAAAGGCGCCTGTCCGGCTTGTCCAGCAGAGTGACTGTTTTCAGCGACAGCGGCCCTCTGTCCCTAAGCTTTTGTACGATGAGCTTCAGCGTTCTCCCGGTGTCGATGATGTCCTCGACGACCACAACGTGATACTTGCTTATGTCCTGCGCAAGGTCATAAGTGATCTCGACCTCTCCGGAGGACTCGGTGCCCTCAAAATAGCTCTTTGCAGCCATAAACCCTATTTCGCAGGGTATGGTGATCTGCTTGCAGAGGTCCGCAAGGAATAGGAAAGAACCCTTGAGCACGCTTACCAGCATCAGAGGCTTGCCCTCATATTCGCGGCTGATGATCTCGCCGTATTCGGCGATCTTCTGCGCCAGCTCGTCCTCGGTTATGATGACTTGCTTTATCCTGCCTGCAAATTCTTTTTTATCGGAAAGCAGCATTGCTATCACTCCTTGTTATTAGTCGGTGTCTTATTAAGGCAACACCGCACAACCCACGGCTAACGCCTCTGCACGTCATCTGCTTGCCAGCTTTCCGTCATATTACCCAAATTCTCCTTGACTTGCGTCAGCAAACCTGCGTCGAATTTAGGCAATCTGACGAAAATCTGGACATCGCATCTGACGCACAGGGGTTGTGCGGTATTGCCTTAGTCTTTCAGCAGTTCGATCAGTGCGTGGGCGTACATCAGGAAATTGTCACGGAAGGTGGAGAGGGGTATATGCTCGTCGGCACCGTGCATATTGTTCTGCTCCCAGGGATATTCTGCCCCGAAGGCAACTCCGCCGGGGGTGTTGTGAACGTAGGTTATCCCGCCTTCGGCGATGCACTCGCCCTTTCTGCCGCTGACCTTTTCATATACGCTGAGAAGAGTCTGCACCAGCCTGCTGTCGGGAGATACAAAGTGAGGCTCCATACCCTCGCAGCTGTCGATCCTGAAGCCTGCACGTTCAAGAGCAGAGCAGATGATATCCTTTATCTCGCTGCAGCTTCTGTCGATAGGGAAACGTATATCTATACCTCCGTGGAGCTCTCCCCCTTCCTCACGGTTGAGCACGGTGAGGGCACAGGTCATACTGCCGGTCATCTCGTCGGAAAAGCCCAGTCCGCAGCTCCTTCCGTCAAACTCTCCCCGCGGGAACAGCTTTTTGAGAGCGAGAAGCTTTCTGCTGCTGCCTCTGTAGCCTGACAGGAACCTGGTCACTGCGTTGTCGCCGTCCTGGGGACGTGAGCCGTGTGCAGCCTTGCCCTGATATACCTCGGGATGCCCGCCGCCGCATCTTGTGACTGTGCAGCTGTCGGGGATAGCGTTTATTGCCTTGCCTGCTGAGATCGTGCTGATGATACTGTCATCGAATCCGCCCGAGAAGGTCAGGTGCACCATACCTTTTTCGCAGTTGAGCACAGGGAATGAGCCGTCGGGGGTTATGACCATATCCGGGAAGGGCTCCCGTTCGGCATAGTATTTTATGTCCTCGCAGCCCTGCTCCTCGTTGCCTCCCACCACCATCCGGAAGCTCCTGTCAAGGGTTACACCCAGATCTTTGAGACACTTTGCTGCGTACATCACGGCCACGGTAGGTCCCTTGTCATCTACCGAACCGCGCCCGAAGATGCAGCCGTCACGGACATTCATCTCAAACGGGGGAGTTGTCCACTCCGCTGCATTGGCAGGGACTACATCTGCGTGGGAGAGTATGGCCAGTGCGGGCTCAGTGTCTTTCCAGTCCATAGCAACGGCATAGTTGTCGATGCTCCTGGTGATGAGGCCTATCTCCTGTCCGAAGCTCTGCACCCATCCGAGAGCTTTGGCCGAGCCCTCGCCGAAGGGCATACCTTCATCGGGGCGGGGCTCCGAGAACGAGCTGTCGATAGCGATGAGCTCCGCGAGCCTGTCAAGCATTTCCTGCTCGTGGTCGGTATAATACTGTTCTATTTCTTTTTCAAGCATATCTTAACCTCTTTTCATACTGTATGCGGCCCCATTCGCCGATGATCCATCCTGACGAGGGCCTTGCCGTCAGGAAGCGGATGAGACGCGGATAATATCTCAGTATAGCCGATCTTATCCATAGCCGCCGAAAGTGTGCCTGCTCCGATCTGATGATGCACCCTGTCAAGTCCGTCAAAGGCGTGAAGATAAGGCGAGTCGGATACCCAGTTCTTCACATCGGTATTGATCTGTATAACGCAGGACACATACTCCGGCTCCACGCTCAGCACAGCCCTTTGAAACGCTTCAAAGCCGATGTACTCCACAAGCAGATCGGCGATCAGCAGCTGTGCCCTCGGCAGCTTCTCCGCTTCGCGGGACAGGTCCAGTCTCAGACACTGCAGCACTCCGGAAAGCTGCGGATAACGTTCTTTGGAAGCTGTCAGGTAGCTTCTGTTTATATCAACGCCGTATATCCTGCGATACTTTTCCGTGCTGACGTGCTCAAGGCCGTTGCCCCCGGCGATGCCGAGTATCACCGCGCTTTCTGTCGGGTATGCACAGAGCTGCTCTTTCATTATACTGTTCAGAGTCTGCAGCTGGTTTACCGAAGCAAGGCTCATATGGCTCTCATAGTCGCTGAGACTGATCCCCTCCCAAGGGTGCTCCCTGCTCATGTTCTCCATACCGCAGTTGAGCCGCAGGGCAGCGGCATACCCGAGGTCTCCACCGGCAGGCCTATCTCGTCGGCAGAAACGCTTCCTCCGAATCTCGGGGTTATTACTTCGTTCAGGATATATGCCATGACCGAAGGCGAGAGCCCTGTCGTATAACTGTTGAGCAGGAAAAACAGCGGCTTGTCGGAGAGCACCTCCGCACAGGTCTTTACCAGCTCATAGACCGAGTCTTCCAGCTTCCAGACCTCGCCGCCGGGGCCGCGCCCGTAGCTGGGCGGATCCATAACGACAGCGTCATAGAAGTTCCCGCGCCTGATCTCGCGCCTGACGAATTTCTCGCAGTCATCCACCAGCCAGCGCACCGGTTTGTCGGTGAGCCCTGATGCTGCGGCGTTGTCTCTCGCCCACTGCACCATACCCTTTGAGGCATCAACGTGGGAGACCTGAGCTCCTGCGGCGGCGCAGGCAAGAGTTGCTCCGCCGGTATAGGCGAAGAGGTTCAGTACCTTGACCGGTCTGCCAGCATCGCGTATCATCCCGCTCATGAGATCCCAGTTTACGGCCTGCTCGGGGAAGAGCCCTGTGTGCTTGAAGCCTGTGGGACGTATCACGAATCTGAGATCGCGGTAAGATATCTCCCAGCTTTCGGGAAGACGCTGGCGGTATTCCCACTCGCCGCCGCCCTTGGCCGAGCGGTGATAGACAGCGTCCGCCTTATACCAGAGGTCGGTCTTATGGGGAGTTTTCCAGATTATCTGGGGATCGGGGCGCACAAGCACCTTTCCGCCCCAGCTCTCCAGCTTGTCGCCGTCCGAGGTGTCGATTATTTTATAGTCCTTCCAGTTTTCAGCTATTCTCATTTTTTCCTCCGAGCCGGCTCGGGGCAAGCCCTCGCCTGTCCATATATTCACGCTTTTCATTCACTGCGGCGCTGCAGGCGTGAGCGTTTTTTTATCAGTGTGCGGGAAGTGAGATCAAAACTCGTCCTGGTCTTGATATTTACTCTCACACGGCTCTGCCGTTGTTTCCACCCAGGCAGGTCTGAAACCGCAGGCAAGCGCTATCCTCTGTGATGAGATATTGGCACAGGTCGTTCCGTAGAACGGTATCCCGCCCATTTCAAGTATCTTGTTTTTCATAAGTGTAACAAGATATATGCCTAAGCCCCTCATACGGTATTCAGGCAGAACATCTACCCCTATCTGCATCCAGCCCGGGCAGTCCTCGGAACAGCCGGACATACCCATTATCCTGTCGCCGTCATATGCAGCCACCACTATCTTATCAGGCGTGCCCGGGTTGGGCTCCGGAAAGCAGATCGCATCCGGGAACCTGATATCGCCGTAGAAAGGCTTTATCTCGTCATCGTAAAACCATTTTACCGTGATGTCTCTTTCAACTTCAACATCGCGGTACGGCAGGAACTTATGTTGTGTTGCTCCCATTTTGAGTCCGTACTTTTTAAGCTCCTCATCAAGGTCGGAAAGGCAGCCGTGTTCAAAAAGGCGGAGACCTTCGCGGTCTTTGACGTAGTTTTTCAGGAACTCCTGCATACACTCATCAGCACTGATGACTGTATTACAGCCCACCGTTGCCATCTGCAAAAAAAACTTGTCCGGGATATAGCGCCTTCTGCCTTCATTAAGAGCTGAGACCGTTACTATATTCTCTGTTTTCCTGAGATCCTCAGGCTTACAGTTGAGATCGACCGCAAGCTGCGCCAGGAGCTTTCCATAGTATTCTTTGAACACAGTATCTCTTTTGCCTCCTCATCTGCTCCGAAAGGGCGCCTGCCAAAGCAGGCGCCTTTACCTGATCTTTCTTTTGGTTCAGACGTAGTCCTTGCCGTTGGTATCGTTCATATTGAGATCGAACACCGCACCGCAGTCCTTGCACTCGGCCATGGGTTTGTTGTCAGGATGGTTGATAACTCCGTCTGCTTTTTCAGGCGGGAGTACAACACCTCCGAGTCTGGTCTTTGCGCCTTTAATGATCTTCTCTGATCCGCACTTGGGACATACCTTTTTCATTATAACTACTCCCTTCTTTTTTACTCCGGGGCGGCTCAGGTCAAGCCGCCGATTTATGATTATCTGTATATGCTTACTGCTTTTCGAGCAATGGCATACAATCAATTATGAGCTGCTGTATTATGCTTCCCTCGCGGACAGCTTTCACGGCATCCGCAGGAGTGAACCAACAGGCGCCATCGACTTCTCCCGAGAGGTGAAAATCTCCGCGTTCAACTCTTACAAGGAACCCCAGCATCAGCATATCTTTTTTCTCATAGGGATAAGTCTTTATCGTGGTAACGCTCTGCACTCCGAGACCGAGCTCCTCGCCCACCTCACGGAACGCAGCGTCTTCGCCGCTCTCCCCTGACTTCACATATCCTGCTACTCCCACAAACTTACTGCTGTTGACATAGCTCTGCCGTATCAGTGCCACGCAGCCTTTTTCATCAGCTGCGACACACAGTACGCAAACAGGAAAAAGATCAAACAGCGGTCTTTGGCAGGTCTCGCAGTAGGGCATATTTCCCTCATCGCCTATCTCGTGCAGCACAGCTTTTGTTCCGCACTTCGGGCAGTAATCAAATCTCATAAGCTTATCCTCACGTCTTGAGCTCAGGCAGTACCGAAAGACCGTTGTCACGCTCTTCTCTGAGCTGTCTCAGCATCTGCTCGGCCTGGAGCTCTTTTTCCGTCCGCGTGTCCATTACCTCGCGGAGCTTTTCCGCCAGCACCTTAGCATACTCCGTGATGACACCGGTGCGCTTGCCCTCGATCATTATCCTCACAAGGGATTCCGTACCGCTTTCACGCACGATGATACGTCCGTCAGTGCCCAGCTTTTTTTTGTACTCCGATACCAGTTCGCGGAATTCTGAATCCTCCGCCCAGACGCCTCTCTTTTCTGCCGGCATCGGGACGTTCACGGCTATCTGCGGGCAGCACTCCATTATCCTGCCCAGTTCGCTGGCCCGGCGGCGGGTCTTTTTCAGTACTTCACACAGCTTTACTCCCGTGATCTCTCCGTCACCGATCTTTTCGCAGTCGAGAAAGATGATATGACCGTTCTGCTCGCCGCCCAGGTTGTACCCGAATCTCATCATCCGGTCAAGTACATTGCCGGCGCCGACAGCCGCAGTGGTGACGTTTATGCCCTCACGCTCACCGAACTGTGTAAGCCCGAGATTGCTCATCACAGTTGCAACAACGGTGTTGGAGACCAGCTTGCCCTGCACGCGCATGAACTTTGCGAAGATCGCCAGCTGCTTGTCGCCGCCCAGTACATTGCCGTGTTCGTCGAGAGCTATGCACTTGCCACCGTCGCCGTCAAAGGCAAGTCCGAGATCGCAGTGCTTGGACAGCACCAGGCTCCTCAGCTGATCGAGGCTGTCCACACCGCAGTCCTTGTTGATGTTAAACCCGTCGGGAGCACAGCCCACCGTCACGCAGGCCGCACCCAGCCCCTCAAAGATACGTTTAGCATAGCGTGAAGCCACACCGTTGGCACAGTCGAGGGCGAGCTTCAGCCCCCTCAGATCGCAGTCAACGGTCCTTACCACCCGGCGTATGTAATCCCACTCGGACTTTTCTTCATATATTATCCTGCCGATGGCATCACCGCCCACAGCCAGCTTCTGCCATTCATCGTCGGCCACCAGTTCCTCGATCTCCTGCTCCTCAGCTGCAGAGATACGGTAGCCTGAATGTGAAAACAGCTTCAGCCCGTTGTATTCGGCCGGCGACGAGGACGCGGTTATCATAACTCCGGCATCGGCTTTGTAAAGCTCGGTAAGATACGATACGCCCTGTGTCGGAATGACTCCGAGGATGTGTGCATCGGCTCCGGCTGAGCATATGCCCGCGCAAAGCGCCGCCTCCAGCACATCGCTGGAATTGCGGGTGTCCTTTCCAACAAGGATGCTGGCTCGTCCGCCCTTGTTGGCTACGGCCACTGCCGCCAGAGATCTTCCTATTCTCATGACCGTTTCGCAGTCGAGCTCGGCAACAGCCAGCCCCCGTACTCCGTCGGTCCCAAAAAGCTTGTTCATCAGGTGTTCCCCTTTAAGATAGTATACACATGATATTATACCACATCTTTCCCGCAAAGTAAAGCACTTTTTAAAACGCGGGAGGGGAGAAGCAAATGTAAAAAAGCTGTAAACTTTTCCTTCGCTCACGTTCCGACCTTGACTTTAAGAGGGAATTGTGCTATGATATATAAGCCGCTTGTTTACGGTACTGTAAGGCATAGCTATGCGCTCACGCACAGTATATGACACCGTACGCAGCGAGTTTGTATGAAAAGGCAGGTGCATTTTGAGATGTACGCAGTAATCGAAACAGGCGGAAAGCAGTATCAGGTAAATGTCGGCGATGTAGTATTCGTTGAGAAGCTTGACGCTGTAAACGCAGATGACGCAGTTACCTTTGACAAGGTCCTCGCAGTAGGCGGTGAGGGTAACGTAAGCGTAGGTGCTCCTTATGTTGAGGGCGCAACAGTTACCGCTAAGGTCGTTAAGAACGGCAAGGCTAAGAAGATCACTGTTTTCACTTACAAGCCCAAGAAGGGTGAGAAGAGAAAAATGGGACACAGACAGCCCTACACTCAGGTAAAGATCGAAGCTATCAACGCATAATGATACGCGCCGAGTTTTACCGCGACAGTTCCGATAAGCTCAGGGGCTTCCGTATCACGGGGCACGCAGGGCTTGCGGTGTACGGGCAGGATATCGCTTGTGCAAGCGTGTCCTCGGCTGTAATGCTTACAGCCAATACCATTACCGAGGCGTTCGGACTGAAGGCTGAGGCAAAGGTGAAAGAAAACGAGATATATCTGAGACTGGAGCTCGATGAGAACGGCGACGGCGACAGGCTGCTGCTTGGTCTGCTGACGCATCTGTATTTTATCTCCGACGAGTTTCAGGGACGCATTAAGATCACATTTACGGAGGTGTAATCAATGATCAGAATTTCAATGCAGTTCTTTGCGCATAAGAAAGGAATGGGTTCGACCAAGAACGGCCGTGACTCTGAAGCCAAGAGACTTGGCGTTAAGCGCGCTGACGGTCAGGCTGTTGTTGCAGGCAACATCCTCGTTCGCCAGAGAGGAACACATATCCACCCGGGCGAGAATGTAGGCCGCGGCTCGGATGATACACTGTTCGCTACTGCTGACGGTGTAGTAAAGTTTGAGAGACTGGGCAGAGACCGCAAGAAGGTTTCTGTTTATCCGCAGGCTTGATTTTAAGGATCTGAGCCCCGAGCCGTTTAGATGGTTCGGGGCTTTTTGTTGACCGGTGATCCGGCCGGAAGCGTTTTTTTGAAGCGGTGAGAAATGACGCTGAAAGAGATTCCGGAGAAGGAGTATGCGCAACGATAGCAAAGCATTTTGAACTGATATGACAATATGCTTTGGATAATACCGGGAGGTAACGGAAATGTTTGTCGATGAAGCGAAAATATATATCAAAGCAGGCGACGGCGGCGACGGCTGTGTCTCGTTCCACAGAGAAAAATATATTGCGGCCGGCGGCCCTGACGGCGGCGACGGCGGCAAGGGCGGAGATATCGTCTTCAAAGTGGATGACAATATCTCTAACCTGATAGATTTCAGATATAAAAGAAAGTATGTGGCCGAGAAAGGTCAGAACGGTTCATCGAAGAACTGCTCGGGCAGAGGTGCTCCTGATCTGATCGTCAGCGTGCCGAGAGGCACCGTTGTCAGAGAAGTGAGCTCGGGGCGCATACTGGCGGATATGTCAGGTGACAAGCCGGTGGTCATAGCTAAGGGAGGCAAGGGCGGACGCGGAAATGCGCACTTCGCCACCTCCACAAGGCAGATACCCCGCTTTGCCAAGCCCGGCTTCCGCGGTGATGAGTATGAAGTACAGCTTGAGCTCAAGCTGATCGCTGATGTGGGACTGGTGGGTTTCCCGAATGTGGGCAAATCCACTCTTATATCCGTGGTGTCAGCGGCTAAGCCCAAGATCGCCAACTATCACTTCACCACCCTTACCCCCGTGCTGGGCGTGGTCAAGATCGAGGACGGCAAGAGCTTTGTTATGGCTGATATACCCGGACTTATCGAAGGCGCCTCTGAGGGTGTCGGGCTCGGCCACGAGTTTCTCAGACACGTTGAGCGCTGCCGGCTCATAGTTCATGTGGTTGATGTGTCGGGCTGCGAGGGGAGAGATCCCGTCGAGGACTTCGAGACTATAAACCGGGAGCTCAGAAGCTTCTCGCAGGAACTGGCTGATGCACCGCAGATCGTGGCGGCGAACAAGTCGGATATGGCTTCTGCCGAACAGATCAAGCGTTTCAAGGATTATGTCGAGGACCAGGGACTGCTGTTCTATGAGATCTCTGCTGCCACGACTCAGGGAACAAAAGAGCTTATGTACGGCGTGTGGGAGCGCCTGGAGATGCTGCCCCCTGTCAAGCGCTTTGAGGCACAGCCTCTTACAAGGGAGGAGCTGGATGAAAAGCTGCTCACCAAAAAGGAGTTCAATGTTACCGCCGAGGATGGAGTCTATTTCGTCGAGGCCGACTGGCTGTGGGATATACTCCGCTCGGTCAATATGGAAGACTATTCCTCGCTCCAGTATTTTCAGAGGGTGCTCCGCTCGACGGGCATCATAGACAAGCTGGAGGAAATGGGCATCAGCGAAGGCGATACCGTTTCGATATTCGATTTTGAATTTGAGTTCGTGAACTGACAAGAGACGAAACGTAATGCATATGGATAAAAGGTGATCGTATGAACAGAAAACAGATCAAGGCATTTCTTAAAGAAAGGCTCCCGCTGTGTGTGAAAACGCAGAGTTTTCCGGTGCTGACTGCTCCCAACATACCCGAGAAGCAGCAGAAAAATATGTCCAAAAACCTCTCTGTCAAAGAGGAGATAATCTCTATGTGCGACACCTCTCTTTTCGGCAGAGGCAAGAACGGCATAGCATTCACGGAAAAGGCAGTATATTTCAAGGATACGCTCGGCAGCCCGAAGGTCTGCTGCTACGACGAGGACTGGATCATAGGAAAGGACGACGCCTTTGACACCTTCGGTATAACTCCCAGCAATACCTTCTTTGATAACTTCGCTCTCACCGATCTTATCGACGAGCTGGTGAGGATGTCGGCAGAGGATGATGGGGAGACTGTAAAGCAGATATCTCCCGAAACTGTTCCGGAGCCTCCGGCAAACACTGCTCCCGAAGCTGCTCAGCCCGAAGAGCCCGGCGATGCAGACGACGAAGATGACGATGAGGACGATGACGATGACGACGACGGATCGCTCCTTTTCGGCCTGATAGATATTGCACTCGATGTGACCGAAGATCCTTCACGTTAGTTAATATATTACGCAGATCATGCCCGCGCTTTGATGCGCGGCTTTTTTTTGCGCAAGCATTTGTCAGTTTGCACAAATATCGACGCCGGAGCTCTTTTAGATTTGTAAGACTTTGTTTGTAACGAATACTGCATTTTTCCGTCTAACTTATGCGGGCAAAAGAGTGAAGCTGCGCCGGACTTCTCAAACGATTTCGTGCTTATAAAGAAAAACCGCGGTATTGCGCCGTTTGCAACCGCCGGTTGACTAATTGAAAAGTCCGGTTGGTGGAAAATGTCTGTACAATGCGGTATGCTTGATAGCAGAAAAAGGGGATCTCCCGAAGGAAAGGAATATGACAATGAAAGATGTATGTACTTAAGGCAACACCGCACAACCCACGGCTAACGCCTCTGCACGTCATCTGCTTGCATATTTTCCGTCATAGCACACAAATTTTCCTTGCCGGGCGTCAGCCCGCCTGCGTCAAATTTATGCACTCTGGCGGAAAATCTGACTGCGTATCTGACGCACAGGGGTTGTGCGGTATTGCCTTAATCGTTTGAAAAAATTGGGCCGACAGGCGATCAATTAAGGACTTGTTAAGAATTGATATGCTATAATGCAGTTGTAGAAAAGCAAAGACAAAAAATCAAAGGAGGAGAGCAGATTGGGTGTTTTTTTAAAGTACATCTCAAAAAATATGCTTGAGAGGAAGGGAAGACTGTTCCTGCTCATCTTTTCGATAGCCATAAGCACAGCTTTGCTGGTGCTGAGCCTCGGACTGATCGATGCGTTTATGGACAGCTTCGTACAGCCGGCAAGGATCTCGGCCGAAGGGCAGGATATCTCGATCCATTCCAATACCGCCGAGACTTTCTTCTCAATGGAGGACTTCAACAAGGCCGGTGTTGAGAATGTCACCGGAGAACTCAGGATCACAGGAGTCATCAATGATAACGATGAAGTAAAATATGTCACCCTCGCAGGAAGGAAAAGCTTTGACAAGAAAATGACCGAGGGAAGCTTCGGTGACCTCAACGAGAATAATATCGTGATATCTGACCGTATCGCCAAGGAGTATAACTTAAAGGTGGGCGGGACATTCACAGTCGCGATCAGCGGTGAAAAAACAGATTTCACCGTAACCGGGATCGCTTCCAACGACGGACTGTTCTATTCGGATCAGACCAAGCAGTTCTCCGCCGTGGTACCTTATGAGTATATGAACGGGCTGCTTGGAGCAAACGGCAAATACAACTACATTACCGCTAAGAACTCTGACGACAGCATCAATGTCAAGGAAGCTGTCGAGAACTTCAACGATCAGAACGAAAAAGTCAAGGCTTCGGTCCTCATCGACGACAGCACAGAGGGTACTGAGTCCATCTCTATGGGACTGTACGGAATGCTGGGACTCGTCTGCATCGTATGCGTGATAATCATCTGCGGAGCCTTCAAGCTGATAATCACCGAAAGGCTCCCGATCATCGGGACCTTTATGAGCCAGGGGGCCACAAGGAAGAAAATGGAACACATCTTGCTTATGGAGGCTGCGCTCTATGCAGTGGTCGGCTCAGTGTTCGGCGTCCTTTTCGGCGAGCTGGGGCTTGCGGTATTCACCAGAGCAATGGCTCCTCTCAAGGATTACGGCATATACCCTCCGGTGAATATAAATGCAGTACACATAATCATCGCGGTATCATTTGCCCTCGTCCTCTCGGTAGGCTCCGCATGGCTGCCTGCACGCAGCATCAGAAAGCTCCAGGTCAAGGATGTTATCCTTAACCGCACCGAGCAAAAGCACAAGAAGGGCGCGGTAAGGTTTATCGCAGGCTGTGTATTCCTCGCAGCCGCCATTGCAGGAAGCTTTATCGATGCTCAGTGGACCACAGATATCAGTGCTGTGCTGTTTATTTTCGCGTTCCTCGGTCTGGCAATGATGTCGAGGAAGTTCATCAAGTTAGTATCCGGCAAGCTTTCAAATCTGTTCAGAGGCAACACCACCGTGTTCCTGGCGCTGAACAATATCAGGAGCTCCAAGCTCCTCCGCGGAAACATCACTCTGCTGGTCATCTCGCTGGCTTCGATCTTCTCGATAGTTTCCATAGGCAATTCAATGAAGGTAATGGTAGTAGATGCTTATCAGGAGCTCAACGCTGATTACACCATATACAGCATCATCCCCAGCGGTTCCGACAAGAGCACTACCGAAACGATGACCGAAAGACTTGCACAGATCGAAGGCATCGACAAGTCCTCGATCACAGCTGAATATGACGCATCGACTGAACTCAACAAATACGGCTTCTTTATCATGGCTGCCGATCCGGTCAAGTACGAGGAGTATATGAAGTATTTCGATCTGGACAGCAATGAAGCCTATGCAAAATACAAGAGCGATACAAACAAGGGCGTGCTGGTCAGCAGCACCGTACTCAAGAACATAGGCAAAAAGACCGGCGACGATATTGAGATAGACATCGGCGGCAGGAAGGAGACCTTCAGCATCATCGGCGAGTACGACGGCAAGGTTTATAACGGCGGCAGAACGATGCTGATGAAGCCCGATGATCTGATGAGCATATACAACATCAAGGAAGCCAACTCGATCTATTTCAGACTCGAAAAAGGTGCTGACGCTGCAGCAGTCGAGAAGAGCTTCAAGAAGGCTGTCAGCGAGCTGGGTTCGATCTACTACTCGAGAGACGAGTTGATGGAGATGAACGTGGATCAGAACCAGATGATAATAGACATCCTCTCGATCTTTTCCTATCTCGCACTCATCATCACCTCAATAGGTATCCTCAACAACATCTCTATCAGCTTCCAGCAGAGAAGAAAAGAATTCGCCGTTATGACCTCGGTAGGTATGAACAAGTCAAAGAGAAAGAATCTTGTCCTTACCGAAAGCATGACAGGTGTTATCTGGAGCCTCGCAACAGCGATACCCTTCACACTTATGGTCAATGCGATCCTGGTCAAGCTGTTCAAATTCATAGATATGCCCTTGCCTGTGGACTTTGCGTGGTCCTCGGTCCCGGTGTACGGCCTGGTAACAGCAGCGGTGGTGTTCATCGCATCTATCTCAACTATGAAAAAGAGCAGGAAATTAAACGTTGTGGCAGAACTGAAGTATGAATAAACAAGCACTTTCCAGACAGATAAAGAATAATAATACCGGAGGTAATCATTATGAACATCATCGAAGTTAAGAACGTAAACAGATCTTTCCAGAACGGAAAGGAGATCGCTGAAGTTTTGAAGAATATAAACCTTACTGTTGAGGAGGGCGAGTTCATCTCGATCATGGGCCCTTCCGGCGGCGGAAAATCAACTCTGCTCTACCTTCTGGGCGGACTTGATATGCCCACCTCGGGCACAGTTACGGTCTCCGGCAGAGATCTGAGCAAGCTGGACGACAAGGAGCTTTGCCGTATGCGCAATGAGGAGCTGGGATTTGTGTTCCAGTTCTACAATCTGGTTCCCAACCTCAATGTTGAGGACAACATGTCTCTGCCCCTTATGATCGCCGGCAAAAAAAGGAGCGAGTATAAGCAAAAGCTCGATGAGGTGCTGGAGATCATCGGAATGACCGACAAGAGAAAGCTCACTCCCCGTGAGCTCTCCGGCGGACAGCAGCAGAGAGTAGCCATTGCAAGAGCGCTGGTGTTCGATCCCAAGGTGCTTTTCCTTGACGAGCCTATCGGAAACCTTGACTCCAAGACAGGACTAAGGATAATGGAGCTGTTCCGCGAGATCAATCAGAAGTACGGAAAGACTATCGTTCAGGTAACACACTCCGAGGCTTCTGCACAGTACGGTACCAAGCTCGTCAGATTGGTGGACGGACAGATAATGTCCGAGGAACTCATCACATCCGAGCTGCCCGTACACAAGATCACCAACAGCAAGGACCTGGGCAAAAGCGTGAACTTCTGAAAAACTAGGGCAATACCGCACAACCCCTGTGCATCTGACGCACAGGGGTTGTGCGGTATTGCCTTTCAAAAATGAGAGATACTCTTTACAATCAGTGTATTATATGGTAATATATAAATGCAGGAGAAAGTGACTTGCCTGCAAAGAACTGATCCAAGAGGTATGATATGACAGAAAGAGAACTTAATCAGTATTCTCCGCTGACGCTGGCCTTTATGGGCGATGCGGTCTATGAAACGCTGGTGCGGGAGAAGATCGTTACTTATGCAAATATGCCGGTGCGAAAGCTCCACGATCTGACGATAGAAAAGGTGTGCGCTGAATATCAGGCTGCCGCTGTGAAAAGTCTCATCGACAGGGGACTGCTCACCGAAAATGAGGAGGAGATATTCCGCCGCGGCAGGAATGCCGGAGGGATAACCGCGCCCAAGCACTCTACGGTCGCGGAGTACCGCGCAGCCACGGGGCTGGAGTGCCTGTTCGGATACCTGTATCTGGCAGGCAGGGCAGAGAGGATCAGAGAGATCTTCGGATATATCTGGGACTTAGATCAGAATATGAACGGGGAGGAAGACAAAGATGCTGTTCAGGCTTGATGATATGCTCGGGGGCAGGAGAGTCATCCTCGCTTCCAGGTCTCCGAGAAGGCAGGAGCTTTTGAAGCTCGTCTTTGACAGCTTTGATATAGTTCCGGCTGCCGGGGAGGAGATCGTTCCCGAGGGAGCTGCGGCAGAGGATGTGCCGAGACTTCTGGCCGTGCAGAAGTGCAGGGAAGTCTCGGAGAAATACCCCGGCGATCTCGTTATAGGGTGTGATACGATAGTCACTCTGGACGGAAAGATACTCGGCAAGCCTCACAGTACTGAGGATGCCGCCTGTATGCTGAGGATGCTCTCCGGCAGCACACACAAGGTAATAAGCGGTGTGTGCATACGCTCCAGCGGGCGTGAGCACAGCTTCCGTCAGCAGACAGAGGTGATGTTCCGCGAACTTTCAGAAGATGAGATCATGGCATATATCGCCACCGGTGAGCCTATGGACAAGGCAGGGGCCTACGGCATACAGGAGAAGGGCTGTCTGCTCGTCAGCGGCATCAGGGGAGACTTTTTCAATGTGGTGGGGCTTCCGGTGGAAATGCTGGCGCAGGAGCTGGAAAGCTTTCTCGGAGGTGAGGACTGATGCTTTTCGGAAAGAAAAAGCCCAAAGGCACCCCCCGTGCCGAGCTGGAAGCGCTGCACGGCAAAAGGCTCTCCTATGCTGTGGAGAGAAACGGGGGAGATGAGGTGGTCCTCGGACGCAGCGGAGGCATCTCCGTATCCGGGGAGGAGCTTGTGCTGGTATGTGACGGCCACGAGATATTCCGCTGTGCGCTGGAGGGCTGCATAGCCGCCGAGCTTATGAGCCGCAACGGAGTAGATATAAAAGGCCGCGATCCCGAAGGAAAGCAGCGGCATATCGTTGCGTATTATTCCAATCTGAGACAGTAGGATATATGGCAGACCGGAGTGTGTCAGCATAAAATGGTGCTGCTGCAGAGCCGGAAAAAGCAGATCATAACTCAATAAGTAAAATACCCGCCGGAGCCAAGGATCCGGCGGGTATTGCTGTTGTTATTATGTGGTAGTCGGCGTGCAGGAGCCCTGCTGCCGCTTGTATCCTGTGTTAGGTTCAATGCTTTATTCGTTCAAGGAAATCCGAAACATACTTCTTATACAGTACCGGATCTGTCAGCACCGACTCGGCATGGCCGGCACCCTTGATAAGATGGACTTCACTTATCCCTTTGGTGCGAGCTGCCATTCTCCTGGAATTGTCAGGCCGGATAAAGGTGTCCTCCGCCCCGTGGATGAACAGCATCGGCACCCTGTTCTGTTCAAGAGAGTCTATGGGACGCATATCCTTAAAGGAGTAATGATAAAGCTTCCTCGCGCCAAGGTCGGCGATATTCACCGAGAAGGAGAATTTACCCGCCGCACCGCGGAGCACATTGTCAATGTCCGCAAAGCCGCAGTCACAGACAACGAAATCCACCTGCGGGCCGTATTTCAGACAGGCTGCCGAGGATGCTGCGCCCAGTGACTCGCCGTGCAGGCCCAGCTGCGTTATACCCTTGTATCTTTTCCGTGTGTCCCTGATGAGCTCGGCCAGGTCCCGCCCCTCACGGATGCTGTATGTCGTGAAGGTGTGCTTGTTCAGGCCGTGTCCCCTCAGATCGTAGATTATACAGTTGAACCCCAGTTCGAGGTACATCTTCACATACTTTATCGAGCTCATACGGTTGCCCGTGTAGCCGTGGGAAATGATGATATAACGGTCGGTGGGTGTCGGGTTCTTCAGCAGCTGCACCCTGAGCCCGTACCCGTCATAGCTTCTGATCCTGTAGTTTGTCTTTTCCAGCTCACCGTAGAACGAGGTGTCATAATGAGCAGTCTGCCACTCCATATCCTCGTCAAGAGTCTGGCGCTTTCCCCTCATAACGAACATCGCCAGCCCCAGGGACAGAGCAGTGAATGCAGTCCCTGCCGCCGCTCCGGTTACAGCGATCCTTTTCAGATGTTTGCGCAGCCTTTTGCGTTCCATTTCCTCAGCTCCTGTTATTTGAATCCGACCTTCTTGACGGTGTTGAGCTTTTCAGTGAATTCCTTCTCGCCGCTGGCAGAGAGGAAGTCTTCCTTTGTCAGCTCGATCTTTTCCTTGCCCGACAGCGAGCTCCTGAGAGCCGCCTTTGACCAGGTCCTTTCATACAGATTGCGGACAAATCTCGCGTTTGCGAACTCCTTCGATCCGAGGTAAGCATCCGACAGCGAGAGGAAGTAATCGTGAGCCTGTTCCTTCAGCTCGTTCTCATAGCTGAAATGCTTCTTGACCATAAGCATAAATATGTCGAACAACTGTTCTTTGGTGTAGTTGGGAAAATTGAGTATGTATGGCATCCTGCTGCGAAGACCGGGGTTGACGTTCATCAGTTTATCCATCTCATCGGTGTATCCTGCCATTACCACCAGCATATCGTCCCTGTGGTTTTCCATTTCAGATATGAGCGTGGCGATAGCCTCCTTACCATAATCGGCGGAGTCATGGTGTCCCTCGTTGAGGGAATAGGCCTCGTCTATAAACAGTACTGAGCCGTAGGCGTCGCGGCAGATGGATGCGGTCTTGACAGCAGTCTGTCCCACATACTCAGCAACGAGGGCTCTTGCTTCATACTCGAAGAAGCCGCCCTTTCTCAGCACGCCTTCCTCTCTCAGTATCTGACCGATTATCCTGGCAACAGTGGTCTTGCCGGTACCGGGTGCTCCGGTAAAGCGCATATGTATGCAGGGATGGTCCAGCTTGTCATTCTTCATCGAGACCTTTACCTGGGCCACGATCTCACGCACGCGCTTTTCTATGTTCTCCATACCGATCAGCTCGGTGAGGGCGTCGTAGCCTGTACGGACCTCCTTCTCTCCGGCGATAAAGTCCGAAAGGTCCTCCGGAGCGATCCTGGAACGGTCGGTCTGTTCACCCCTGCTTTCCTTTGCAGCCACGTCGGCCGATTTGCTGAGTATAAGCTCTCTTGCCACCTTTGCGGCGGTCTGAAAGCCGTAGAACCTGCCGTCCATTTTCTCGCGGTTTATCTTTTGGAGAACGAGATCTATGACAGCTTCGTCCATACTGTATCCGCGCCCGTTGAGGACGTTATAGACCGTCTCCATAAGCACGCTGTCGTGAAGCGGCGGCACCTGTATCACCCGCAGAGTCATCAGGTCGGAGATCATCCCTGAGATCTCGTCAAGAGCTTTTTTCTCGAGGAAGGGTATCCTGAATGCAAAAACGATGTTGTCCTGGTAGTCGTCAAGACGTTTCAGAAAGCTCCTGAGCGTGTCAAGCTTTCCGCCCTCGAGAAAGTAAGTAATATCGTAGGATACCAGGTTGTAGCTGTTCTTGCCCTTGTCCTCTTTCAGTGCGTCAATGGCGTCATCGGGACTGGTGAGGCCGTTTGCGGTCTCGGAGCCCAGCTTTACAAGGTAGTAGTAGAGCCTGTCCTTGTACTGCTCTTCGGGAAAGATCTTCATACGGTGCAGATAATCCCCCAGCGAATTGACAAATGTGGTGAACCCGCAGCCTTCATCCACAGCGATAAGGTAGTTCTGCCCGATGAGCATATCGAGAGCATTCTTCTCAGCCAGCAGGGGTATGGTATCTGTCAGATCTCTGATGAGCCTTATATAGTCTCTTGTGCCGTAGCAGTTCTTGTAGATCGTTGTGATAAGGTCAGCAGTATCACCCTCTCCGAGAACGGAGATAAACAGCTCGCTGATAAAGTCCTTTACGTCGGGGTAAACGCTCTCCACCGTGCTGGTGATGATGTTCCTGCACTCCTCCTTGTTCTCGGCAGTCATAGTCAGCACTGCAAAGGTGAAGCGCAGGTGAAAGAGGTCCACATTGTTCTCAGCCGGGAAAGCTGACTTCAGAGCGAACCAGTAGTTTCCGAATCCGCCCAGCTGTTCCTTTGCATATGAATAGTCGGTATCGATCCTTACGATATACTTTTCCATATTGATTCTCCTTTACAGTGTAGATATATCATATTATTTTGAATTTTCAGAGTCAGAAGTGTCCGTATCTGCTGCAGAAGCCCGGCTCTTATCCGGAGCCGCAGATCTGCCTGCCCTTCTGAACACAGCTGCGAGTAATGCGCCGGAGATGTTGTGCCATACCGAGAATATCGCTCCCGGAACAGCTGCCATTGCCATATCAGGGAAGGCGCTGCCTGCAAGGGTGGTCGCAAGCCCGGAGTTCTGCATACCGATCTCGACAGATACCGCCTTTTTCCTTTTCGGATCGAACCTGAACAGCAGCCCGATCAGATAGCCGAACAGGTATCCCAGCAGATTGTGGAGTATCACCACAGCGAAGATCACCGCACCGGTGGAGAGTATCTTCTCCGAGTTGTTGGATACGACTATCCCGACTATAATGCAGATCGCCGCCACCGAGACTGTCGGGAGCAGGTCTCCGGCTTTTTCGGTATATTTGCCGAAGAATCTGTTTATCAGCAGTCCAAGACCGATCGGCACGAGCACCACCTTTACTATCGAAAGGAACATCGCCAGCATATCGACTTCCACCGAGGTGCTCAGGAACAGATAGGTCAGCGCGGGCGTGAGCAGCGGAGCGAGCAGAGTGTTCACACTCGTCATCCCAACTGAGAGAGCCACATCTCCGCCTGACAGATAGGTTATGACGTTGCTCGAAGTCCCGCCCGGACAGGTCCCAACGAGTATCACTCCGACGAGCAGCTCCTTTTCGAGCCCGAAGCCCTTTCCGAGTCCGTAGGCGAGCAGCGGCATTATCAGGAACTGCGATGCACAGCCTATGATTATATCCTTAGGTCTCGAGAAGACAACAGCGAAATCCGCAGGCTTCATAGTCAGTCCCATTCCGAACATCACGACCATCAGCAGGTAGTTTACCGAGCTGCTCGGTATCCACAGGCAGCTTTTCGGAACGAACAGCGCCAGTGCCGCCACGGCGAGAACTATAACAGCCATAAACCGCGATATGAATCTGCTTACAGCTTTCATTTTCTTATCACCTTCAGTCGGGCGGATGCTGCATCCCTGATCGACACCCACCGATCTTTCTTCTAAGGCAACACCGCACAACCCACGGCTAACGCCTCTGCACATCATCTGCCGTGTCAAGCTTGCTTGACGACCGGCTTATCCGTCATGATAACCAACGTCATCAAAGATGACGTCAATTCTCCTTGACGTTGCATAAAGCGAAGTGAACTTCGCTTGCAAGCCTGCGTCGAATTTAGGCGATCTGACGAAAATCTCAGCTCAACTTTATTGAGCTTGCGCGCGATCTGACGCACAGGGGTTGTGCGGTATTGCCTTAATACAGTATATCACACTTGCGCTGTCTTTTCAAGGGCAAAGTCATAAGATCTTCGGAACATCTCTTTCCGGCAGGACTGCCGCGGGGGATCGGGCTGTGTATTGCTGAAAGATATCCAGGGCAACACCGCACAACCCACGGCTAACGCCTCTGCACGTCATCTGCCGTGTCAAGCCTGCTTGACGACCGGCTTATCCGTCATGATTACCAACGTCATCAAAGATGACGACAATTCTCCTTGACGTTGCGTAAAGCGAAGTGAACTTCGCTTGCAAGCCTGCGTCGAATTTAGGCAATCTGACGAAAATCTCAGCTCAACTTTGTTGAGCTTGCGCGCGATCTGA
>JAFXRI010000081.1 GCA_017526445.1 Ruminococcus sp.
GCCCGGGTCATGCTGCCTATGTTAAGACCATGATCACTGGTGCTGCTCAGATGGATGGTGCTATCCTCGTTGTTGCTGCTTCCGATGGTCCTATGGCTCAGCCAAGAGAGCACATCCTGCTCGCTCGTCAGGTTGGCGTTCCTGCAATCGTTGTATTCATGAACAAGGCTGACCAGGTTGACGATCCTGAGCTGCTCGAGCTCGTAGAGATGGATATCCGTGAGCTGCTCGACAAGTACGAGTTCCCTGGCGATGATACTCCTATCATCAAGGGTTCCGCTCTTGCTGCTCTGAACGCTCCCGACGATCTCAGCGATCCTGCTTATGCTCCTATCCTTGAGCTCATGGATGCTGTTGATAATTATATCCCCACTCCTGACCGTAAGGCTGACCTGCCTTTCCTGATGCCTGTTGAGGACGTATTCACCATCACAGGCCGTGGTACTGTTGCTACTGGTAGAGTTGAGCGTGGTAAGCTGAACACCGGTGATGAAGTTGAGATCATCGGCCTCACTGAGGAGAGAGCTAAGACCGTTGTAACCGGTATCGAGATGTTCAGAAAGATCCTTGACTATGCTGAGGCAGGCGACAACATCGGCGCACTGCTCCGTGGTGTTCAGAGATCTGAGATCGAGAGAGGCCAGGTTCTTTGCAAGCCCGGCAGCATCCATCCTTACACCAAGTTCTCCGGTCAGGTTTACGTTCTGAAGAAGGAAGAGGGCGGCCGTCATACTCCTTTCTTCAACAACTACAGACCTCAGTTCTATTTCAGAACTACTGACGTTACCGGCGTTATCACACTTCCTGCTGACAAGGAAATGTGCATGCCTGGTGATAACGTAGCAATGGATGTTGAGCTCATCACCCCGATCGCTATCGAGGAAGGTCTCCGCTTCGCTATCCGTGAGGGCGGCAGAACTGTTGGCTCCGGCGTTGTTACCGCTGTTAGAGACTAATTTGTTCTTTCGACAGAATTAAGCTGTACGAGCTATAAAACAGGGAGCTGTTGCATTGCATCAGCTCCTTATTTTTTATGCTGCTGCAATCAGAGACCGAGCTGTATTCTTGACAGGATCAGGAAACAGAGGCAGTAAAAAAGGAGACCGGGCAGGTCTCCTTTTATAGTTTCGGTGCGGCTATGCTTTCTTTGACCTCCTTAGCTCCCGGAAAAAGTCCGAGAGGGCTTTGGAACATTCCTCTGCCATAAGGCCGCCTTCGATCTGTGGGATATGGTTGTAGGGATAACTGAACAGATCTACCACGGAGCCGCAGCTCCCGGCCTTGGGATCCGACGCCCCGAACACAACGCGTTCGATGCGGGAGTTGATGATCGCACCGGTACACATAGGACAAGGCTCAAGAGTGACATACATTGCACAGTCAACAAGTCTCCAGCCGCCAAGTTTACGGCTGGCGGAATCTATTGCAATTATCTCGGCGTGGGCGAGGGGAGACTTATCAAGCTCCCGCCTGTTGAAGCCTTCGCCGACTATCTCGCCGGTGGACTGCTTTACGATCACGGCACCTACCGGTACCTCGCCCTGCTCCGCGGCAAGGGCGGCGAGCTCCAGCGCCCGCAGCATATACTTCTCGTCGTTCATCATAGCAGTTTTATAAGGAACAGTGACATCACGAAAGAGGCCACGAACCACATCCACAGCCAGGGACTTAGCAGCATCAGTCTGAACTTCTCGCTCATAGTGAGCGAGGTGGCAGTGCTGCCTATCTCAAAGCTCCAGCGTCTGCGGGAGTTGATGCGGATATACACAAGCAGCGAGCTCAGCAGTAGCAGCCCGCACAGCACAAGATCGAACATCTGCGAGCCGAAGTCCCCTAGTATCGAGGCGATGAATGTTACGAGGAAATTGAAGGACCGGGCGATAATACGCATCAGGCAGGCGTTTTTTATAGAGCCGCTGCGTATAGTCAGCATACCGGTGAACACTCCCACACAGAACATATATCCCAGCTGGGTGATGTCATACAGCATAAATGAGCCAGCAATGGCGGTGACTATTACAGCGAAGCCGTCGCCGAATTGTCTGAATATCTGGAGCAGGTACCCGCGGAAGATTATCTCGATAAGAATACCGATGACGACGTGCTGGACCAGTCCGCAGATTACGAATGCAGAGGGACTATCAGCGCGTATGTAGTCATAGTAGGGTATATCCATATCTATTTTGAGGAGAAGCTTGGCAGTGACTGAGTTCAGTACCCTTCCTACGGCCATGATCACGAGCATCATCATAATAGCGTTGGGGGTGGAGCTTTTGCTCTTGCGGAGAGGGACTGCTATCTTTGTGGGCATCCGCGTTGAGGCTTTAAGGAACAGCAGCGGCAGCGCATACTCCAGAAGATTGAGTATCATAAGGGAGTAGGCCACAGAATCGGGCAGGCCTTTTTCAGAGGTGACCAGCTCGGAATAATAAGTCCTGCCGGAATTGGGCACTCCGAACAGCATCTTCATAACAAGAAATCTGACAAAGGCGACGGAGATCATTATGAGCAGGGTCACGCCCATAAGCCTGTAGCAGTTGGAAAGGGAGGTGCGCTCGCTGTCAACGGGCGTTTCTTCGAGATAGCCCTCGCCGTCCACATAGGTGCGCACACGGGTATCGTGAACAAAGGTATAGCCGTAGGGATTCCTGGGATTGGTACGCCACTCGAGGTATCTTCTTTGATACTCCTCCGACTGATTGCGGTACTTATGTTTTGCGGCGATATCTATAAGGTAATCACTATCTTTTTTTACGGACATTTGCTCACCCCCCCCTGTTCAGAGTTACCCGCTGCGGAGCAGCGCAGCTGTCTAAACTATAGTATAGCACAAGAACCGCGTTATTTCTACATCTCCACAATCTGTTTACATTTATTTAATACAAATTATACTTTTTGCGGCTTACTGCTCCGGCATTGACAATGACCTGCGGATATGGTAATATAAAAGTGACCGATCAATGCCCTGCTGTTCAAGTGAAAAGGGGGAAAAGGGGGAAACGCTCATGACCGGAAGGCGGTTTACAGTTATTTTTCGCATCGTGGTGATATTTACGTTTATTATGGGTATGATATACCTCATATCCTTTGTGGGACTGTCACAGGCTCCTGCAAGATCCACAAAGGAGGAGTTCCTTGACTCCTGCCGCAGCTGGACCAACATCTTTTTTATATATATGCTGATGTGTCTGGGCTCGACTGCGCTGAGCGTTCTGAACTTCCGCTCCGGCAGCAAGCCTGCGGCTGTGGTACGGACGGCGGTACTGGCTTTTGCGTCTGTTGCGGATATACTGGCGGTGAAGTACGTTTACGTCTTCCGCGGCTATGAGGACGCCTTCGAGGCGGCTAAGGAACTGGACAGCCTGATCGACAAGGGCTCGTTTTTCATAATCTTCTCCTTTGTGGGGGCGATGCTCCTGTTCTTTCTGATGATCTCGTCGGTGTACACGATCATCAGGACGGCCCGTGTTGATGAATTTGACAAGGTGATAGATCCTGCTGCAAAGCCCGCGGCAAAGGGCGGCAAGCAGGTACAGGATAACAACTCAGACCAGTAAAGGAGGATGTACTATGGGAAAGATACTGACAGCATACTTTTCTGCTGAGGGCACTACTGCGGGACTTGCAGAGCGCATAAGCAAGGCTGCGGGGGGAGACATATTTGAGATCGCTCCGGAGGAGCCTTATTCCAAGGCGGACATCAACTGGAAGAACCCGCTCTCACGCTGCAACAAGGAGAAGATCGGCAAGAAGGATATCCCGATAAAGGGCAAGGTGGAGGGCTTTGAGGAGTACACCACAGTATTTGTAGGCTTCCCGATCTGGTACTACGGGGCGCCGAATATCATCAACAGCTTTATGAAACAGTATGACTGGTCGGGCAAGCGGATAGCTCTCTTTGCCACCTCCGGCGGCAGCGATATCGGAAAGACCGTGGGCAAGCTGAGGCCCTACGTTTCGGGAGATTATCGCATTATTGCGGCTGAGGTCTTCAAGCCGGATGCTGACATCACCGAATGGGTGAAGGGCATTGTGAAATGATACAGCCCTGTCTGTCCACCGGGCCGAAAAAATGAGCAATAAGACAAATTAGGGATACGTTAAGAAAATAACCTTGTATTTTGTCATTCAGTGTGGTATAATATAAAATAGTCTATTTGTTATTGACTTAGATATTATATACCGAAAGGAATCATGATATGGAGATCATTGACAAGGAAAACAAAGCTCTGCTCGAGGAGTATGAGGATTTTGCGAAGAACAGCAGGTACGGCAATTTTATGCAGTCGCTCCGCTGGCCCAAGGTCAAGGAAGGCTGGGGCTGGGATGCCGTTATCTCACGCGGTGAGGACGGAAAGATCCGCGGCACCTGTCTTGTTATCATCAAGAGAGTACCGATATTCCGCGTGTCGTTTATGTATGCTCCCCACGGGCCTGTCTGTGACTGGAGCGACAAGACGGTGATGCAGGACCTTTTCGAGGGCATCAAGGTCCTCGCCAAGAAATACAAGGCTTACCAGTTTATGTGGGATCCCTGCTTTGAGGAGAAGGACAGGCAGATCTCCGAGATGATAATAGGTATGGGCTTCAAGCACACATACAACGCTCCCGAGCTTACTACCATACAGGCAAGAAACAACTATATGCTGCGCAATATCGAGGGGAAGACTCCCGATGAGGTAATGGCATCCTTCAAGCCCGACTGGCGCAACCGTATCCGCAAGGGTCCGAAGAAGGGCGTATTCTGCAAGGTGTGCGGGACTGAGGCTCTGGACGACTTCTATCCGCTGATGCAGGCCACCGGTATCAGGGACGGCTTCTCCATCAGAGCGAAGGAGTACTTCGTCAAGTTCATCGAAGGGCTGGGACCGGAGCACTGCCACCTGTTTATGTGCTACACGGAGGAGGACGGAAAGCAGATACCTCTTTCAGGTGCGGTGACGACTCAGTACGCAGGCAAGACCTGCTATGTTTACGGTGCCTCGGCCAATCATCACAGGAACCTTTATCCCAACTATCTTATGCAGTGGACGATGATAAACTGGGCTATCGAGGGCAAGAATTACATTTACGATTTCCAGGGGATACCCTTCTATAATGACGAGACCAATCCCAACTACGGCGTGTACAAGTTCAAGAAGGGCTTCAACGGCGAGGTGGTCACCTATGCGGGTGAATTTTTCTACATCTTCAAGCCGGTGAGAAAGAAGCTTGTGGATTTCTGTGAGAAGATCGTTATGGACAGGCACGAACGCAAGAGACAGAAACTGCTCAAAAACCGCAACAAGGAGTTCGGGGCAGAGCAGAACGGGGAAAGCTGATGAATGAGATCAGGATCGTCAAGGGGCTGGATGCGGCTCCGGATGCTAAAGCCATAAGGCAGGAAGTCTTTATGGAGGAGCAGGGCTTTGCGAAGGAGTTTGACTCGCTGGACGAAACAGCTTTCCACGCTGTGGCGTTCACTGACGGAAAGGCTTCGGCGACAGGCAGGCTCTTCAAGGGCAGGAGCGGCTGGCACATCGGGCGGATAGCTGTCAGAAAGCAGTTCCGGGGCAGCGGTCTCGGAGGAGATGTGGTCCGGGCACTGGAGGCTAAGGCCCGTGAGGAGGGCGCAGAGTACATAAAACTCTCAGCACAGGTACGGGCGCAGGGCTTCTATGAGAAGCTGGGGTACCGTGCCGAAGGCGAGGAATACCTCGACGAGCACTGCCCGCACATTGCTATGAAGAAAATACTTTGAGAGATCAGATCCTCCGCACGGCGCGGGGGATCTTTTTTGTTCAAACAAAAAAAGCGGACAGCTTTGTGCTGTCCGCTTTCTTTTAGTGCATTCAGTATGTCTTACTTAGCCTTGACGCTCTTGACGGCGGAGTAGTTGCCGTACTTGGTGCCGCCGACGGCGACATATGCACGGTATTTTACATACCAGGGCTCGCCGGACTTGGGCTTGCTGGTGAAATTAACGCTTGTGGTGGTGTTCTTGGAAACGTCATAAGTTGTAACGCCGGACTTGAAGTTCTTGTCCTTCGAGTACTTCACCTCGTAGCCGGTAGCGGAGGAGTTCTTTGTCCAGGAGGCCTTGAAGCCGCCGCTGATGCCGGAAAGCGTCAGTGTGCCGGGCTTGGGCTTGATAACAAAGGTCTTCTTATAGGTGCCGGTGAGGTTGGGCGACTTGCCGGTGATAGTGATAGTAGCCTTGCCGACCTTGGTGTTATTGCTGTAAGAAACAGAATAGTCGGTGGAGGGGATAACATCGCCGTCCTTGAATTTTACCTTGACTGTGGGCTTGATAGCCGAGCCGGTATAGGTATAGCTGCTGTAGGGGATGCTTATCTTTGCATAGCTTGTAGAGATGTCAAGCTTCTTGACTGTGAAGGTCTTTTTGAGAGAACCGGTGTACTTGCCCTTGCCCTTGATAGTGATAGTGGCTGTGCCTGCCTTGGTATTGTTGGAGTAAGACAGGGTATAGTCGGTATTCTTTGTGAGCTTTGTGCCGGAGGAGTTATACACCTTGACAGAGGGCTTGATGCCGCGGCCGCGGTAGGTGTAGGACGAGTAGGGGATAGAAGCCTTGCCGTGAGCCAGGTCAACGTCAACGATCTTGAAGGTCTTGGTGATAGTGCCCTTGTAGGCGCCCTTACCGGTGATCTTCAGAGTGGCGGTGCCGACATTTGTGTTGTTGGAATAGCTGATAGTGTAGTCCTCGCCCTTGACGAGTCTTGTGCAGGTGTTGAGGGTAACAGCGGGATCGGGCTTGATCGCCGAGCCTGTGTAGGCCTTGTTGGAGATGCTCTCAACTGTGGCGCCCTCTAAGGACTGAGCGGTGTAGGAGTCGGTGCTTGATGTGCCGGTCTCAACTACATTTACCTGGCAGGTAGCGCTCTTGCCGCTTTTGGTTTTGACCTTGATAGCTACGAGACCTGTCTTCTTGCCGGTAATTTCGCCGCTGTTCTTTACTGTTGCAATGGTGTCATCACCGGTAGTCCACGTGAGGTTGTCGGTGGTGTTAACGGGAGCAACAAGAGGATTGAGAGTTAAGGTCTCGCCAACGTGAACGGTGTAGGAGGATTTGTTGAGTTTGATAGATGTTGCGGGTATGTCGGTAAAAGTAGAAACTGCGATTCCGTTATTTTTTGCGTAGTTGTAAGCTTCGCTGTTCTTTACGGTCTTGACAGCAGCCTTGGGTGAGTTATAGATAATGTCTTTCACGGGGAGGTTGGAGGCATTGCCGATCTTAACGGTGGCAAGATTCGGGCAGTCCGCGAACTGAAGTCCCCGATCCCAACTGGATCCCCACGTGCAGACGCTGGACGGGATGATCACCGATGTCAGGCCAGTATTTTGGAAGGCTGCACACCCGATGAAGTAAAGCTTGTGTCCGAGATTAATGGATTTAAGGGAAGAGCAATCCCTAAATGCAGCATCGCATACTGTATAAAGGTTCTTGCCCGGAGTAACGGTCGTGAGATTGCCGCACCCATCGAAAGCATAAGGCTCGATCCACCTTGCATTGGGGAGGCTTACGGTCTGGAGCTTGGGGCAATTATAAAACATAGATCTGGCAATAACAGCGGTGCCGCAGGTAACAGATGTAAGCTTGGGGCACTCTGCAAATGTGTAAGCTTCATCCCAGGAAGTATCGCATTTTGATACCGATGCGGGAATAGTAACGGATTTGAGACCGGCTTTACGAAATGCATTGTAACCGATATAATCGAGCTTCTTTCCGAGGTCGATGCTCGAAAGAGAGTAGCAGTTATAGAAAGCCTCATTGCCGATAGATGTTACGTTGCCGCCCAGGGTGATCTTGGAGAGCAGATTGCAGTCATAGAAAGCGCACTCAGCGATCGAGGTTACCTCTGAGCCGAGGGTAACGGTCTTGAGGTTGGAGCACTCCTTGAAGCAGTAGTTGGGAACGGAAGGTGCGTGGATTGTAACAGTAGTGAGGTTCTTACATCTGATAAAAGTATCGGCATCGCCCCAGTTTGTTCCCCATACTGTGACTGTGCTCGGTACTGTGATCGACTGAAGTGAAGACTCGGCAAATGCTCTGTTGCCGATAGTTGTTACGCTTGAGGGGATAGTTACCTTTGAGATCGAGGAGTTCTCGCAGAAAGCTTCCTTTCCGATCTCTACTACCTCTCTGCCGGCTATTTTCGACGGGATAGTTAATTCCTCATCAAGGCCGGTGTATTTTGTGATCGTTACGGTGCCGTTATTGTTGATAGTATAGCGCCAGAAACCGTAGGTCTGCTCGTCCGCTGCGCTTGCGGAGATCATTGAGCCTGTGTCACTGAATATCGACGTGTCGGAAACTGCTCCTGCGCCGAAGACCAGCGTTACCGCCAACGCGGCGGCAAGGATTCTTCTTTTGGTCATAATAGTCCCTCCATCATATAATCGTATCATTAATGATACGTTCATATATAATTATATCAAAGGCAACTATTGGAGTGGTTACCGTTTTTTTTTTTTTTTATTACCGAACTGTTAACTCAAAGCCGTTTTTCAACAGGAAAATGTTGGAAAATGTTGGAACAGTGCTGCTCCCTGAGGGCGGACCGGCGGGATTGATTCTATGAAACGGCGCATTTACGCTGCTTTGTGGTGCTGCTGCCCGGCGCAGTGGTCTATTACTGCAATTTTTGTTTAGCTGTGTGTAAAATATTGATATAATGTGAATGTAATCATATAGATCCGATGTGCAATAAAAAACTGCTGCACCCTTTGCCGTTTCTGATGACCGAAATTCCGGCGGCGGGATGCAGCAGCATATTATGTTTTTTATTCCTTTTTGCTGCCGTCACGGTAGGCGCAGCCTTCGCAGTCGGCGCAGTTGCAGCCGCAGCCGTGCTTCCTGGTGTGAAGCATTGTCCTTACAGCCAGTGCCAGCGCTGCCGCAAGCAGCAGGATGAGTATGATATCAGCAGTATTCATTTTTCAAGCCCCCATTAACATTCCGAATAATCTTACCAAAAGTGCCGCAAGCCAAGCAAGAGTACATTGCCAGAGCACCATTGCTGCTGCCCATTTGCGTCCGAGCTCACGCTTTACTGATGCGACTGCCGCCACACAGGGTGTGTAGAGCAGAGTAAATACAAGTATCGTCGCTGCCATAAGCGGTGTGACGGATGCGGCGACGTCTCCGGGATACAGCACCTGGAATGTCGAGACAACGCTTTCCTTGGCCATAAAGCCGGTGATGAGAGCCGTAGCGATCCGCCAGTCGCCGAGCCCGAGAGGTATGAGCACCGGCGAGATGAATCCCGCTGCCATTGCGAGAATGCTGTCCTGGCGGTCGGTGACAAGGTTGAACCTCAGATCAAAGCTCTTGAGTACCCACACCACAACTGTTGCGATAAGTATTATCGAGAAAGCGCGGGTAAGGAAGTCCTTAGCCTTTTCCCAAAGCAGCTGGCCGACGTTCTTGGCGCCCGGCAGGCGGTAGTTGGGCAGCTCCATAACAAAGGGGACAGGCTCGCCCCTGAACAGGGTGCCTTTGTATATAAAGGCGGCGAATATCCCGGCGAGTATGCCCAGCAGATACAGTCCGATCATTATGAGAGCCCCTTTCTTGGGGAAAAAGGCGTCAACGAAGAAGGAATATATCGGCAGCTTGGCGGTACAGCTCATAAAGGGTGTGAGGAGTATGGTCATCTTTCGGTCCCTCTCGCTGGGGAGGGTGCGAGTTGACATAACGGCAGGCACCGTACATCCGAAGCCGATGAGCATAGGAACGATGCTTCGTCCCGAAAGCCCCAGCTTTCTCAGCAGCTTATCCATAACGAAGGCCACTCGCGCTATATAGCCGCTGTCCTCCAGCAGTGACAGGAAGAAGAACAGGGTGACTATTATAGGCAGGAAGCTCAGCACGCTGCCGACTCCAGCAAATATGCCTTCGATGATAAGGCTGTGGAGAGTTTCGTGTATATTGGCCCGGGTGAGCAGCTCGTCCACCGCAGCGGTGAGCTTATCAACTCCCATTTCGAGCAGCGTCTGCAATCCTGCGCCGATGACGTTGAAGGTAAGAAAGAACACAGCTGCCATTATCCCGATGAAGGCGGGTATAGCCGTATATTTTCCGGTAAGGATCCTGTCTATCCTCCGGCTGCGGATATGCTCGCGGCTCTCGCGGGGCTTTGTCACCGTATGACGGCAGACGCGCATTATATAGTGAAAGCGCATATCCGCGATAGCAGCGCTTCGGTCGAGGCCGCGCTCGCTTTCAAGCTGAAGGACAAGGTGCTCGATAAGCTCGGACTCATTCTTGTCGAGTGCCAGCTTTTCAAGCACGAGGGGATCACCCTCAGCGACCTTGCTGGCTGCGAATTTCAGCGGCAGTCCGACGGCTTCGGCGTGGTCTTCGATAGTATGGGCGATGCTGTGCAGGCAGCGGTGTACGGCGCCGCCCTTCTCGTCCTTGGAGCAGAAGTCCTGTCTTACCGGGCGCTCCTGGAACTGTGCGATGTGCAGGGCGTGATCTATCAGCTCGTGTATGCCGGAGTTCTTTGCTGCCGAGATGGGCACCACAGGTACTCCCAGCATTTCCTCCATAGCGTTGACCTCAATGCTGCCGCCGTTGGCGGTCAGCTCGTCCATCATATTCAGGGCCACGACCATAGGTATATTCATTTCCAGCAGCTGCATAGTCAGATACAGGTTGCGCTCGATATTGGTGGCATCGACTATATTGATGATCGCGTGGGGTTTTTCGTCGAGAACGAAGCTGCGGGAGACGATCTCCTCGCTGGTATAGGGTGACATGGAGTAGATGCCCGGAAGGTCGGTAACAATGGTGTTTTTGCAGCCTTTTATAGGACCGTCCTTGCGGTCAACGGTCACTCCGGGGAAGTTGCCGACGTGCTGGTTTGAGCCGGTCAGGCGGTTGAAAAGAGTCGTTTTTCCGCTGTTCTGATTGCCCACGAGAGCAAATCTCAGGACCGTGCCCTCCGGCAGTGGATCGCCGCTGCCCTTGGGGTGGAATATACCGCTCTCGCCGAGGCCGGGGTGCTTGACCTTGCGTCTGCCCTTCGGTTCTTCCGAGGACTCGGCCGTATTATCGAGGGGCTCAATATCTATTTTTGCGGCGTCATCGAGACGGAGCGTCAGCTCATAGCCGTGTATCATAAGCTCCATAGGATCGCCCATGGGAGCATATTTTATCAGCTTGACTTCTGTTCCGGGGATCACGCCCATATCAAGGAAATGCTGCCTCAGGGCGCCCTCGCCGCCGACGGCGGTTATCACGGCGCTTTTGCCTGTTTCAAGCTCTTTGAGAGTCATCATAAAACCTCTTTTTGCGTCCCGCTGCCGGAATTGCCGGCATAGGGGATTTTATCCGTTCGCAGGGATGAGCTGCGAAAAAAGTTAGGTCTGGCTAACTATTTAGATTTTAACACTTTTCTGCCGGCTTGTCAAGCGAAAAAAAGGCATACGGAAGGAATTGTAGATTTACCCAAAATAAATCGTGATGTGCCGGAACAATTTTGGATATATGACTATCCCTGCTGTGCAGAAAAAGCAGATCATCGTTTGCTGTGAGGGCAGCAGCCCGTTTCTGCCGGCTTTTTTACTGATCTTGTGATAAAATATGTACTATGCAGAGCTCGTGTCATTGACACTTTGGTGCCAGACGTTGAACCGGCGCAGAATTTGTGGTATAATAATATAAAGAGGAGTCACGTTCTGCCTTTTGGCTGGAATGATTGACGGTTTTCTGCCGGATAATATTGGAAGTGAACTGTATGATAAGCAAAAATATTGAATACCTTCTGCACCTGCTGGGTACGGATAATACACGCATTGCCGCTTATGCCGGCTGTTCTGAGTCAAATTTCAGCCGTCTGAGAAGCGGCTCGCGCGTCCCCTCGCCGGACAGCCAGACTGTCAAGCGCTATGCCAACGCTGTATATCTCTGCGCCGCAGACAGGGACAGGCTGGATGTGCTCTGCGACCTGATAGACTGCCAGTCGAGAGAAAAGTTCGACATCATCCGCGCTTTGATAAACTGGATGTTCAACAGCAGCGAGACGATGCCTCCGCATATTTTCGGCTCGGATCCCAATTCCTTCGGCTCAAAGCTGGATTCTGCAATGAAGATAGCCGACCTGTCCAACAGCAGACTGTCAAGGCTGGCGAATATCGATCCGTCCTACATAAGCAGGATGCGCAGCGGTGAACGCATGCCGAGGAATAATCCCGAGCTTATCGAAACGATCTGCGAAATGATCGTACAGCGTGCCGAGGAGATAAGCTCTTCCGGAGAACTGATGCGCCTGATGGGCCTCCCCGAAGGGATAGATCCCGAGGCCAAGCTCTCACAGATGCTGGCAGGCTGGCTCTATGAGCAGGGCAGCTCAGCTGATATGATCGCCGTAAAAAAACTTATAAGCAGTATCAGAGCCTCCGATACGGTCCAGGAGCTCAATATTCCCGAATTCAGCAGCATTGCCACTGACCTGATACTTAATGACACCTCCAGTCTATACTACGGAGTGGAAGGTCTTCGCCGTGCTGTAACGAGGTTCCTCGCCAACGCCGCACTCAATCAGAGCCGCGGCCTGATACTATATTCCGACCAGAATATGGAATGGATGAGCGGTGTATATACTCCTGTCTGGGCGACGCTTATGCGCGAATGTATGCTGAGAAAGGTGCCTATCAAGATCATACACAACTTAGACCGTTCTCCTTCCGAAATGCTGACCGCCATAAGCAACTGGCTGCCGCTGTATATGTCGGGAATGATAACTCCTTACTACTCCACCAAGGCTGTGGGAGAGAGGTTTTCCTTCTCGGTGTTCTACGATATAGGAAAGGCCTGCATCGAGGGCCTGTGCGTCAAGGGGGCCGAGCGTGACTCGGAGTACAGGTATATCACCGATATTTCACAGCTTATCTACCGCGGCAAGCAGCTTGATCTGTTTATGGAATCGAGCCGCCCTCTGCTCCTGCTCTCGTCGGAGGACACCGCCCCCGGTGACTGTGCTGTATATGAGTTTGACGACATCCGTCTTTGTATCGGCGGGAACAAGGTCATCATCGGAAAGCTGGGATCTCAGCAGATAAACTTCACCTTCGATCATCCCCTGCTTGTGCGTGCCTTCAAGTCCTTTGCAGACAGGATAAAGCCTCAGATCAGGCCGAAACACGGAAGCTTATGATACGATAAAACAATAACGGGCAGAGCCTCGCAGAGAGTGAGGCATCTGCCCGGTTTTCTTTTTTGACGGAGCATCCGTATTTATCTGCGATACTGCTGTCCTGCAGAGCAATGCATTATGCAGTCAGAAAGGTTAAGGCAATACCGCACAACCCCTGTGCGTCAGATACGCAGTCAGATTTTTCGTCAGAGTGCATAAATTTGACGCAGGCGGGCTGACGCCCGGCAAGGAAAATTTGTGTGCTATGACGGAAAATATGCAAGCAGATGAC
>JAFXRI010000012.1 GCA_017526445.1 Ruminococcus sp.
ACAACCCCTGTGCGTCAGATGCGATGTCCAGATTTTCGTCAGATTGCCTAAATTCGACGCAGGTTTGCTGGCGCAAGTCAAGGAGAATTTGGGTAATATGACGGAAAGCTGGCAAGCAGATGACGTGCAGAGGCGCAAGCCGCGGGTTGTGCGGTGTTGCCTTGATCCTTTTATTTCTTTTCGATCCCGAAGCGTGTGCCTCTGCTTTTGTCGGAATAGTCATCAGTGATATAGATATGGTCGAGCCCTTCCAGCTTATAGTCATCTATGCGGACCTCCACCACGGCCTCGCAGCCCGGCGGGAGGCTGTAAATGGTGACATTGTTCCCGCATATCCGCAGATCGTGGTATTCTGTTCTGACCGTATTGTATATGGGATCGCCCTGTTCATCGGTGATGTAAAGCGTCCCCACGCCCGAAGGAGCGGCACCGGTATTGCGCAGGACTGCGCGGAACACCCTGTCCATAGACTCTTCGTCATATCCTGTCTCTTCAAACGAGACTACCTTGTTCGATTCAAGGTGTCTTGCTTCGGCAGCTGCTCTGTTATCCGCGATATTCGGCACAGTGATGATCTCGGCGATGAGTATTATGATCATAAACAGTGCAGGTCCTGCAAAGCGGTAGAGCTTCTTGAACAGCTCGAACAGCACTTCAAATATGATCGTCATGAGCTCTCCCCCTCTCTGAGAGTGAACTCACACAGTTCCTCTATGGCTTTATCGTCGGCGTAGATGTCGCTGACCTTATAGATATAGACAACGTGCTCGGTCTCATCGGCGGGCACGGCAAAGAGCATCTTATGCTTTCCGCCCTCAGGTCCTCCCGAATAGATGCCCTGCTCATACTCGCTGTCCCTGATCTCATCCTCAGTCATATCCAGCAGCCGCTGAAGATAAAACCGGTCGAGCACCGAAGCGGTGCCTCCGGATCCGGTCCTCACATAGGCATCGGAAAGCTTCAGCGAATACTCGCTGCCTGAGTCTTCATATCCGACCTCGATTATTTTAAAGCCGCCCTCGACCTTTGCTGCAAGATCCTCCCTGACCTTGCAGCCCGTGATCCTCACGGACACCGAGTTGCCAGCATCCCTTCCGGACAGAGCCACCGTATCTCCTGCTGAATACCTGCCCGTGCTGACAGTTTCGCTGCCGCGCTGAGAGCGGTAGTATTCCAGCCTGTCCTTATATCTGAAATATCCCCACAGCCCGACACACACCATAGCAAGTGCCAGTAAGCCGCAGAGGATAAACTGTATCTTCTTGTCCCTGAGCCGGGAGCGTGTCTGCTGCTTGCGGAGCCGTTCGTTGAGGTAGCTTCTCAGCACCTCGCTGACGCTGTCTCCGCGGACACGGTCATTCTGCTGACATAAGGCCATCTGATCTTCGGTGACGTGCATACCGCAGGCGGGACATATGCCGTTCTTTTTCAGCGGATCATATTTCTTTCCGCAGGCTGTACAGTTTATTTTCAAAACTATCCCTCCCTGCCTTTTCTCATCAGAAGAAGGGGTATCCAACCGTCCTCCAGCACTTTTTCTCCCGTCAGTTCAAAACCGTGCCGTCTGTAGAAGCGTATGCCTTTTTCGTTATATTCCAATACCATCAGCCTGTCGGCGCCAAGCTCACTTACGGCATATCTGAGGAGCTTTTCCCCGATATGCTGTCTCTGGAACCGCGGCTCCACGAACAGCTTTTCCACCTCGCTGCCGTTGACGCGCACAAAACCCCTTACGACGCCGTCGTCCCAGACCAGAGTGTTTTTAAGCGCCTGCGAGCCCTCGGCATACTCTGCCGCGGTATCGAGGACGTTCAGCTCTCCGTAATAGAACCCGTCGTTTTTGAAAAACGGATAGAAATTCTCGCGGTAGTTTGTCACAAAGATCTCAGCGATACGCGAAGCATCTTCTGCTCTGGCAGGCCGTATATGCTCACATCCGTCAGTCATCGTCCTTCACCCCGCTGCTCCTGTCCGCATTCTCGGCGGGAAGATTTTCGATGAAGGCCCTGACTATGGGCTTCTTGTTATCCCACAGCATCACCGCCGAGCCGACCAGCCATACAGCAGCGAAGGCACCTGCCGCGCCAAACTCTCTCATTCCTGCCGCCATAAGGGCTATCAGCAGGACTATGACAGTCCACACAGCTGCGAAGACATAAGTATATACCGGTTTACGGAAGCTGCCTGTTATCAGCGAGCCGTTCTCGGTCTCGATGATCTTCCCGAAAAAGCCGGTGGAGCCTCCGTCACGCTTCTTGGCCTCGTGGTGGAACACCTGAAACTCATCCGAGGATGTGCGGCAGCCGTAAAAGCAGCTTTCAAGCCTGTGTGCCCGCATAAATCTGCCCTGCGACATTACATTCAGCGTGGGCCTGTGCTCAACCAGATCATGGTCGAGCTTGCGGGCGAGGCGCTTGGGTGTAAGCGAGGTGCGATACTCGAACCTCACCGGCAATATCCCGGCCATCAGCTCTTATCCTCCTTCTCGGCAGGAGCTTCGGGCTTCTTCTCATACTCCGAGGGATCGAAGATCTTCTCGTTTATCCTGATCTCGCCGCCGATGGTGGTATTTACGAACATACCGTAAACTGTACTGCAGGTCCTGCAGCGGTACTGGTGGAAGAACTTGGTCTTGCCGCCGGTCATCCCGGTAAGTATCTCGCGGAAGGAATAATTCTCATACACCTTCTCGAGGATGCCCCGGCTCTCCATACGGTCGAAGGCTTCCAGCGCTGCAAGGTAATCCATAGGCGACTTTATTTCTGTCAGGGGAATGATCTCACAATAGCTGCATCTCATTCTCATCACTCCTTCTGTGTTACTGCTTGTCATCAGCAAAAGACTCTACAAAACTGCGGAAGTCATCGTCGGTGGAAAGCATCATCTCGTAATACTGGGCGCCGAAGTCATCCAGCAGGCCCTCGCCGAGAGAAATATCCGTCTGCTCACCGGTAGCCATATTTTTCAGCTTGGCAGTTCCGCTTTCCAGCTCACTGTCTCCGATAACGATAACGTATTTGGCCCTGATCTTGTCCGCATACTTCATCTGAGCCTTGAGCCCTCTGCCCACGAGGTCATACTCCGCGTAGAAGCCCTCATCCCTCATAGCGGCAGCGATCTCCACGGCCTTAGCCGCAGCGGCTTCGCCCATAGATGCCACATACAGGTCGCAGGTCTTTTCCTCCATAAACTCACAGCCCTGGGCTTCCATAGTCAGCAGTATGCGCTCAAGTCCCATAGCAAATCCGAGGGCAGGAGTAGGCTTGCCGCCCAGCTCCTCGACGAGTCCGTCATAGCGTCCTCCGCCGCAGACGGTGCCCTGAGAGCCTATATCGTTCGATATAAACTCAAACACAGTCCTTGTATAATAATCAAGACCTCTTACGATCTTGGGGTTGACCACATAATCTATCCCCATTATGCCGAGGTTTTTCTTCACGCCCTCAAAGTGGGCAGCACAGTCTTCGCAGAGGTAATCGGTCATAATAGGGGCATCCTTGGCGATAGCCTGGTCCTCAGCAGACTTGCAGTCCAGCAGTCTGAGGGGGTTCTTGTCCAGCCTTTCCTGACAGGTGGCGCAGAGTTCCTCCCTATGGGGCTCGAAATACGCCTTCAGCGCCTCGCGGTACTTTGCCCTGCACTCGGGGCAGCCTATGGAATTTATATTCAGGACGATGTTTTTGAGCCCCAGCCTGCCCAGCACGCTGTGGGCAAGAGCAATGGTATCTGCATCCGCCGAGGGTGAAGCTGCGCCCAGCATCTCGCAGCCGAACTGGTGGAACTCTCTGAGCCTGCCCTTCTGAGCCTTCTCGTGACGGAAGCAGGAGAGCAGATAGAACACCTTCTGGGGCAGTCCCTCATTGAGTATGCCGTTTTCTATTATTGCTCTGATAGTTCCCGCTGTGCCCTCGGGACGAAGGGTATATGTCTTATCTCCGGTAGAAGATACAGTGTACATCTCCTTCTGAACCACGTCGGTGGTATCTCCCACTGAGCGCACAAAGAGGCCTGTCTCCTCGAAGGTCGGTATCCTTATTTCTTTAAAGCCGAACTGCTCGGCCGAATCTCTCACAACGTTCTCAACGGTATGCCACTTATACACCTCACCGGGGACAGCATCCTGGGTGCCGTTGGGCCTTTTGATAAGCATTGCCATTTTCATCTTCCTTTCCTGATCTGATCTTTAGTCCATTATATTATTATAGATCACACAGAGCCGTCATTCAACCATATTTTATTAACAACAAAAACACGGCCGCCCCGTACATAGGGACGGCCGTGACCGTGTTACCACCCTGATTGCAGGAAAAACCTGCCGCTCATCATCTCTTTAACGCAGAGGTTACGCACCGCCTTTGTCAGCGGCGTGCTCCGGAGTGTCCTTCACAGCCCATCCCGCGGACGCTCTCACCATACCGTCCGTCGCTTTGCCGGGATACCGGTGCTGCTACTCTCTCCTTCAAAGCATCTCACATATCATTTCAGGCCCTGTGCCGTCACGAAGGATTGACTATCTCTCTCCAGTCAAGGTCCCCGCGCTCCAGAGCGTGGATAAGTGCTTCTGCTGTAGCTATATTTGTAGCTATCGGGATGTTGTGAACATCGCAGAGCCTTAATAGATCGACGTCCTTGGGTTCACTCGGCTTAGCCGAGATAGGATCCCTGAAGAAAAGCAGTATGTCGATCTCGTTGCAGGATATCCTGGCAGCGATCTGCTCTCCTCCACCCTGTGAGCCGCTCAGATAACGCTGTATCCTGAGACCTGTGGCTTCACCCACGATCTTTCCTGTTGTACCTGTAGCGCAAAGGGTGTGTTTACTGAGTATTCCGCAATATGCGATGCAGAACTGCACCATGAGTTCCTTCTTGGAATCATGTGCAATCAATGCGATATTCATTGCATTACGCCCCCCTTAATAATTTATTATCATATCACAATATCACATTTTCAGCGAAAGAGGTATATGCTCGCCCTTGATCCTTCTGGAGATCGCCGAGAACGCCAGAAATCCCATAGAACTGGAAGAAAGCGGTGCGCCCTTTCCGGTAGCCAGCGGTATAGCGCTGTCCTCGGGGATGACGCCCAGCAGCTGGACACCGACCGTATCGATGATAGCGTCGAGATCGTCCATCTCTTCAAACTCGAATATCCTCTTGTTGGCCTTATTTATCAGCAGCCTCTGCTTCTGATTTCCGCGCTTATAGAATTCATCCGACATCATTCTTGCATCACGCACGCACACAGGATCGGGCGTGGTAACGATAAGTATAAGATCGGAATTGGTAACGATGTCGAATACCGAATTGTTGATACCCGCAGAGGTGTCGATGATGATGTATTCAAAATACTTCTTCATCTCGCTGGTGATCTTCTCGATGTCCTCAGTCTTTAGCTGCACGAACGGATCGGAAGGTGCGCACAGCACGCTCAGGTTGGAGGCCAGCTTTACAGTCGTGGTGGCCTTATAAACGTCACAGGTCCCGCCGATAACGTCGCCCAGATCATATGTGATATTGCCCTGCATACCGAGCATGATGTCCATACATCTCAGACCGAAGTCCAGCTCGATGATAAGCGTCCTGTTGCCCTGCTTTGCAAGTGCATATCCAAGGCAGGCGCTGATGGAGGATTTGCCCGTTCCGCCTTTACCCGAGGTTACTGCAATTATCTTTGACATAGTGTGTTATTGCCCCTTTCGTAATACCCTCCGCCCCGGCGGGGCCGTCACGGACGGTACTGAATATTCAAAGCTTATACAGTGCTCCGCAGCCCTGCAAGGCGGTAGGTTTGTCTAAATTAGACAATCCGCCCTATGGCAAGCGGTACCTACTTATTATTTTACCACAGAATTTGCAAATGTCAAAGCCAAAAACCCAAAAAAAATAAAAATCGTTATATCAACTTAATTTCACAGCTTATTCTTAGCTATATTGCACAACAAAATACTTAGTTGCGAAAACGATTAAGCTGTTTGTTCCGCCCTGTCAGCACGGCTGTCTTCTGCTCCTGAGAAAACTGCGGCGCAAAGTTTTTGAAAAACCTGCCCTGCGGCTTCGGCGGAACATTCTGTAAAGAGCCGCCGTTTCCTTGACAAAGCGGCTAAGGTGTGATACATTATAAATATGTATGATCATTATGTCCGGCCCGGAGGTGCAGTCAGTGAGAAATGTGAGAAATATTAAAAATGTGAAAAAAATAATAGTTATGTTCCTGCTCACAACGATGCTCGTGCTTGCCGGCTGCTCGATGCCGGAAACAGGCAAGAAAAAAACTTCCTCCGATTCCGGGAGCGAGGACAGGATCACGATAAAGGGCGACGGCATCCATAATTCCGACACAGGTACAGGCGGCACCGTTTATGACCGGGGAGGAGTCACGGTGCAGCTGCTCCGCCAAGAGAAGGAATCGCTGGTCTTCAGCGTGACCAACAACTCCGGCAGGACTGTGACCGTCAAGGATGTATATATCATGGCTGACGGCGAGACCACCGACGAGAACTTTTCTTCGGGGGAACTGGCTGACGGCGAGACCGGTGAGACAGAGATGTATGTCGCTGAAAACACCGGTTCGATCACAATGCGGCTGTATCAGTATGACGCTGAATACAACGACGTAAAGGGCAGTATGTCGGATCCCATAACCATCACCTTTCACAGCAAGGTGTCCCTCTCGCAGAAGCATCTCTACAGCAAGCTTATCGATAACGAAAACATTACACTGGGATTCAAGAGAGTACAATACATACCGAACCGCTGCAATGTCAGGGTATTTATCTACGTCAGAAACAAAACAGACAAAGACGTGGTACTGATGACCTCGGAGGAGGAATGCAGCCATCCCGATTACAGAGCAGGGTTCCGTCAGATACTTCCCGCAGGCTCCGAGAGCGAGATGCTGGTACTGGCTTACTCCAGCAATAATACCCTTAACGGATCCGAGCTTGATTCTATAAGTATGCAGGTGGATGCCTACAGCCTGGAGGATTATTTTGAAGGCAAGGACGACCTCAAACAGATCTTTCAGGTGGGACGGATCACCATAGATCTCCCCAGGGAGGGCAGACCTGAGCGGGTGATCCCCGAAACGATACAGGAAGAAGAGCCTGTAAGCGATTTCGTGAGCCGCCAGCGCGAGGAGGATCATATCTACGAGCTGCCGGATGCGGCTGCGAACAGCGGAGCCGTCTATGAGGACGATAACTTCCGCGCCGAGTATGTTTACGGCGACGCCGTCTCGAACGGCGACGGCAGCACGAATATCTCTATGTGGTTCCTGTGTACCAACAAGACCGATAAGCCGGTGAGCATCATCGATGACTGCCGCGTCAACGGGTATGATGTGGACTGCTATAGCAGAGACAGTATCGGAGCAATGACGCAGAGATACATCTCGGTGGATACTGATGTGCCCGACAGCATCGGCAGCTTCAGCTTCTCGGAGATCGTGATGAAAGTGTATTATGACACTGGGGTGCACAACGAGGATTCCTTAGTCTGCGAAACGGACGTGATGAAGATAAAATCTCCCGATGTCCCCGACACTCTCGAAGTGCCGAAGGGCGCCAAGCAGGTGTATTCCGATGACAAATGCGAAGTTTACATAATGGACAGAAGCCTGGATAATAAAACGAACACGGAACTGCTGAATGCCTTTATGGTAAACAAGACTGACAAGTATATCCTTACCGCCCTCACAGTCAAGGAAAAACAACCGTTCACCATTGCCGGGCACCTTTCTGCCTACGGAGGAAGCAGCGGCGCAGGATACTTACGGCTGCTGGCTTACGATGATGACAGCAAGATCCCCGACGACCTGAGCGGAATAAAGGTGGACGTCTCGGCCATCGAGCAGGACGGCAGCTTCGTCACCGGCGGTGAAGGAGCACTGTAATACTATGGTAAAGAAGCTGAACAAAAACCGCATTGCTCTTTTGATCATATTCGGCGGCTGCATACTGCTCAATGTACTGGCCTGGCTCTCTAAGGGCTTCTGCGACTGGTACACGGAGAATATATTCCCGATATGGATGAACGCCTTTGGCAGACCGGTGTCGCTGCTGCCCTTCTCGCTGGGCGAGATAATGATAATCATTGCGATAGTGCTGGTGCTGTTAACGCCCCCTTCCCTGCTGGTGCTGCTGATAGTGCTGAGAGGGCGGAGGAAAAAGGTCCTGAAAGTCTATGGGCTCGTGTATATATGGATCATCGCCTTTATCGCAGTTACCGAGACTCTCAACTGCTTTATCCTCTATCACTGCTCCACCTTCGGGGAGACCTACGGCATCCCTTCCACAGAGCACACAAATGCCGAGCTGACAGAGCTCTGCGACTATCTCACCGCAGAGACCAATGCCCTCTCGGTACAGGTGCCGAGGGCGGAGGACGGTACTTTCATCCTCACTGCCGATCTTGACGAGACCGCAATAAAGGCTGTCGAGGCCCTGGCGGATGAATTTCCCCGGCTGGGAGGATATACCGTTACCCCCAAGCCGATCATAAATTCCTTCTTTATGAGCCAGCAGTATCTTATGGGCATATATTTGCCCTTCTCCTGGGAAGCTAATTACAACGATGAGATGTACCCCTCGAACATACCGAACACCGTCTGCCACGAGATCGCCCACACCAAGGGATTTATGTTGGAGGACGAGGCGAATTTCATCGCCTTCCTTGCCTGTGACAGATGCGATAATATCGAATACCGCTACAGCGGTTATCTCAGGGCGCTGAAATATGTGCTCTCGCAGGTGAGCGACAACTGCTCGGAAGAAGACAAGAACAGGATCTACGGTGCACTCACCGCTGAAGTGTACGCGGATATAAACGGCAACGCCGATCACTGGCAGAAGGTCCAGGAAAGCGATGAGGGACTTCTCCCCTCGGAGACGGTGGCAAAGATCTCCGATGCAGCTATGGAGACCTCGCTCAAGCTGAACGGCGTCTCTGACGGAAAGAAGAGCTACGGCAGGATGGTGGACCTGCTGCTGGATTACGGGATAGGCAGAAACAGACAGGACTGATGATATGACATACACATTCACAACACACTCCGCTGCCGGGACAACAGCGCTCGGCAGAATGATAGGAGAAAGGCTCCGCGGCGGCGAATGCATTGCCTACATGGGCGGGCTGGGCGCCGGAAAGACCACTATGACACGGGGCATCGCCATAGGCATGGGCCTTGACGACGAGGTCACGAGCCCCACCTTCGCGCTGGTGAACGAGTACCGGGGCGAGAAGCTTTCGCTGTGCCATTTTGATATGTACCGCATAACCTCGGCAGAAGATCTGGAGACCACCGGATTTTATGACTATATGGATGAGGACACCGTCCTCGCAGTGGAGTGGAGCGAGAATATCGCCGACGCCCTGCCGCCGGACACGGTCTTCATAACCCTTGAAAGGCTCAGTGACGAGGACAGAAAGATAACTGTAAACGGAGATGAACGCTTTGCTGACATTGGCGATAGACACCTCGGGTAAGGTGGCATCCGTCGCGGTCGCTGACGGAGAAAGGCTGCTGGCCGAGAAGATACTTTATACCAGGCTCACCCATTCGCAGATAATACTGCCTATGGTGCAGGAGCTGCTGGAGGACTGCTCTCTGGGCTTCGGGGATCTGGATGCTGTGGTCTGCGCGGCAGGCCCGGGATCATATACCGGGCTGCGGATAGGTATTGCTGCCGTCAAGGGGATAGTTATGGGGGCGCCGCATCTGAAGTGCGCCGCGGTATCCACTCTCGAGGCGCTGGCTTTCGGCTGCTCGGCCTTTCAGGGAAGGATAGTCCCTGTGATGTATGCAAGGCCGAAGATCGTTTATGCCGGAGAGTATGAGAGCCGCGGAGGACGTGTGACTGCCCTTTCCGCGGACAGAGTCACCGATGAGGCAGAGTTTTTCGCAGCACTTGACGTGTCAGGCCCTGTGATGCTCACAGGCGACAGGTGCCCGGAGATCAAGGAGCTTTACTTTGCCGGCAACGACAATGTGCTCGTCTCGCCCTTTGCGGACAGACTGCAGCGGGCTTCTGCGCTGTGCGCGGCATTCGCCGCCGATCCCGGAAGAGCTGTGCCGGCCGAAGCACTGGAGGCAAGCTACCTGCAGGCCACCCGTGCCGAAAAGGACAAGGCCCACAGAGATCAGTAAAATATATGCCCCGTCGGGGAATAATATATCGGAGGAAAGAATTATGAAGATAGCAATAGGAAACGACCACGCCGCACCCGAGCTCAAGCTCGCTGTGAAGGCTCACCTTGAAGAGAAAGGGTGTGAAGTAACGGATATGGGCTGTGCTCCCGGGGAGCGCTGCGATTATCCCGATGCAGCCGAAGCTGTGTGCAGAAAGGTCACAAGCGGCGAATGTGATATGGGGATACTCATATGCGGAACAGGACTCGGTATGTCCTACGCTGCCAACAAGATAAACGGCATCCGCGCCGCCTGCTGCTCCGATCAGTTCTCGGCACGCCTCTCCCGCGAGCACAACGACGCCAATGTTCTGTGCTTCGGCGCAAGAGTCGTGGGCGAAGGTACAGCCTTCGATCTTGTTGACGCATTTGTGGGCACTCCCTTCTCAGGGGACGAGCGCCATCAGCGCAGGATAGACAAGATCACCGCTATCGAGCAGAAGGAAAAAAACAGCTGAGACTGCTGTAAGCCGTATCTTTTATTCATTCATCACACCGTGTACACAATGCTGCGGTATTCTTGTGAAAGATCATATCAATTATATGTCAGGAGGATGAGATTATGCCAAAAATGCTGGTCGTGGACGACGAAATGGGGATAAGGAAAGTCATCAAAGAATATGCCGAGTTCAACGGCTTTGAGGTCACCGAGGCCGAGGACGGTATGGAGGCCGTGTCCAAAGTCAAGACTCAGGATTTCGATATTATCATAATGGATATCATGATGCCCAAGCTGGACGGTTATTCTGCCTGCAAGGAGATAAGAAAGATCAAGCAGATACCCGTTATAATGCTCTCTGCCAGAGGCGAGGAATACGATAAGCTCTTCGGCTTCGAGATCGGCGTGGATGACTATGTGGTAAAGCCCTTCTCTCCCAAGGAGCTTATGGCGAGAGTCAAGGCGGTCATGAACCGTGTCCAGGCCTCCCAGAAGACCGAGGACGTGATCACTTATGAGGGGCTGTGCATAAACTTCACCGCCCGCGAGGTGACGATCGACGGCGAAAAGGCTGCAATGACTCCCAAGGAGTACGACCTGCTGTTCTACCTCGTCAAGAATATGAACATCGCCCTCTCCCGCGAGAAACTGCTGGAGGAGGTATGGGGCTTCGATTTCTACGGCGACGACAGGACCGTGGACACCCATATCAAGATGCTCCGCAACAGTCTGGGACCATACCGCAACCTTATCGTTACACTGAGAGGAATGGGTTACAAGTTTGAAAAGATCAAATAAAAAGGATGCTCCCCAAAAGGCTTCCAGAGCCAAGCGCCCGCTCCGCTCCTATGTATGGTGGTACTTCATGGTCTTTACTGTGCTGATACTGCTGCTTTTGTGGGTGTTCCAGTATTTCTTTTTGGCGAGATACTACCGCTCAGCCAGGATAAGGGATATGAGCAACATCTCAGACAAGCTCATCAGCGCCTACAGCAAAGGAGATATTGCCAACGAGATGAAGCGGATGGCCTTCGATAACAGTATGTGCATCGTGGTCACCGACACGTCGGGACGCGTCAGTATAGCTGAGAACAATCTGGGAAGCATATCCTATTTTATGCTCGACCTGATGAATTCCTCAGGGTACAATATGCACCTTATCAAGCAGGAACTGGCCGAAAGCCGGAAGGACGAGCTGACAAAGATCGTAAAGAATGAGAACATCAAGTCCGAGGAAATACTGCTGTGCCGCAAATTTGAGACATCTGCCGGTAGCGGCTATCTCTATATTGAGGCCTCGGTGGACCCGGTGGATTCAACAGTAAGCATCATAAGGCAGCAGCTGATATATATTACCATAATCATATTCGAGCTGGCCTTCATAATAACGCTTTTCATTTCCAAAAGGCTGTCGGCGCCTATCGTACATATCACGGGCACAGCCAAGAAATTCGCCTCCGGTGATTTCAGCGTAAAGTTCGAGGAGAAGGGCTACCGTGAAGTGGGCGAGCTGTCCGAGGTGCTGGAAAACGCAAAGGACGAGATAAGCAAGGTAAACAAGCTGCGCACCGACCTTATCGCCAATATCTCCCACGACCTCCGCACGCCGCTGACTATGGTCAAGGCTTATGCGGAGATGATAAGAGATCTCTCGGGGGACGACCCGGAGAAGCGCAATGAGCACCTGGGCATAATCATCGACGAAGCAGACAGGCTCTCCAATCTCGTCAATAATATACTGGAGCTCTCGAAGCTGGAGAGCGGGAACATCGAGCTGAAATACAGCGACTTCTCGCTGCACGACAAGATAAACAGCGTGCTGACGAGGTACACCCTGCTCATCGAGCAGAACGGCTATGATATAAGCTTCGAGCCGGACGAAGACCGGACGATACACGCCGATGCCGAAAAGCTGGATCAGGTGCTTTACAACTTCATAAACAATGCGATCAACTACAGCGGCGAGCAGAAGGTCATCCGCATACGGCAGATAAACCGCGAGGATGCAGTCCGCATAGAGGTCTCCGACAACGGCAAGGGCATCTCCAAGGAGCTGCTGCCGAAGGTCTTTGACCGCTACTACCGCGGCGAGAAGGTCAAGCGGGATGTAGTCGGCACCGGTCTGGGGCTCTCGATCTGCAAAGAGATACTCAAAAAACACGGCTTTGCCTTCGGTGTACAGTCTGAGGAGGGGAAAGGCTCGACATTCTGGTTCGAGGTAAGGCTCCACCCGGCAAAGGAGCTTCCGGCGGCAAAAGTATAACAAGACCGGTTTTTATAGGAACGGCTGAAATACTAACGTACAGAGGGCTTTCTCCGCACCTGTCGGAGAGGTCCTCTTTATGCTCCACACAAATAACGGTGTCTTTTTCAAAAAAATACTTGACAAGACGCTCTCGTTGTGATATAATACTATTGCTGACCTGAAAAGGGTGGCGCTGCGTCGGTGCAGCATCGGCAGTAAACGTGGATCAGTGCGAAAGACACCCACCTCGCCAAGTCTGAGGCGTGTAAAAATTTCAGATATTTATAATTTGCAGGTGTGTGCAGAAAAAGCCTTGCAAGCAAGGCTTGGCAGACGCGCTAGCTTCGGGCAGCGCTACGTCAGTGCAGCATCGGCAGTAAACGTGGATCAGTGCGAAAGACACCCACCTCGCCAAGTCTGAGGCGTGTAAAAATTTCAGATACTTATAATTTGCAGGTGTGGCGGAATAGGCAGACGCGCTAGCTTCAGGTGCTAGTGATCGCAAGGTCGTGTGGGTTCAAGTCCCTTCACCTGCACCAAATTAGACCTCGCAAATCGCGTAAAATCGTGATTTGTGAGGTCTTTTTATTTGGCAAAATGCGTTTGGCCATTATTTGGCCATTGGAGACATAAGTCAACTAAAATCCTACCAATAGTCAACCATATCAGGCGGTTTCATATTCTTTTGAATCCAGCAGGACATCCGCCATAACGTTCCGGACTTTGTTCCGCGCCTCCTGGAAATAATGGGAGTACGTTGTCAAAGTTGTCTGGGGTGTGCTATGGCCTAACACTCCCGCTACCGTTACCGGGTCGATGCCAGCTTCGATCTCAGCTGAGGCAAAGAAGTGTCCCAACCATATGAAAACACACCGATCAAATGATCTCGCATTTATCGACCATTACGTCGATCACCTGACCTCGGTTGTACCTGTGGATGCGGTAGTTCAGCCTGAATCCGAACGGTACGCAGTTCAGATAGAAATCTGTCCTGCCTTCCTCGTGGACGACCACCTTCTTTAGCAGCTCACCGTAAACCTCGGTGCTGTCGCTGTCAGATGAGGCTGTTTTCTTGACCTCGGTGATGTAGCTCTTTATGCTGTCAAGCTGTTGCTTGTGGGCAGCGTTGATGTCCTGACTTTTTGCTATCTGCTCCGAGAGGTGCAGTATCTCATCATCATAATACTCGGTCTGCTTCTTCAAGTCCTCTTTGGTGATGAGTCCGTCGATCATCAGGTCTATCGCCTTGCGCTTTTTCAGATTGAAGCTCTCGATCTGCTCCTTCATCGGCTGAACATCAACTCTGACATCATTCTGCTGCATCAGCTTTATGTCGGCAAGCAGCTGCTCAACGATATTGCTTTCTGAATCCTTGATCTGCTCAATGATGTACTTCATGCAGAACTCCAGCGTTTTTTCATTGATCCCTTTGTTATCACAGCCGACCTCGGCACCGTTTTTGTCAATGCGATGAATGGAGCCGTATTTTGCTCTGTTCACACAATGCAGCGTTCTTCTTTCTTCGGTAGCTTTGCCCGAAACATTATACGAATAGCCGCAGCAGCCACAGGTCACCTTGCTGCTGAACCAATAATGCCTGGAATATTTCCTGCCCTCACGGGACAACAGACCTCTTTCGTAAACCTGCTTTTGAGCCAAGTCCCAGACCTCTCTTGAAATGATACCCTCGTGATGATCTTTGATTGTTATCAGCGGAGTATCGGGATTGTCACCGTTATTCTGCAAAACTCTCTTGGTCAGAAAATCGGTGGAATAGTGTTTCCACTGCGTCAGATCACCCACATACTTGTCATTTTTGAGTATCCTGCAAACGCCGTCCTCACGCCACATTTTTCCTCTGACTGTTAGCAGTCCGGCAGCGTTCAGCTCGTTTGCGATAGTGTGGCAACCCTTGCCTTCATAAACGTAGCTGTGAAATATCCTGCGGACAATTTCGGCTTCCTCGGGTACTATTTCCAGCTTGCCGTCAACAGTCCTGAAACCGAGCATAGTGCAATATCCATACACCCAGCCGTCCTCCATTTTCCTGCGGATACCCCATTTAACACGCTCGGATATCTTGCGGCTTTCTTCCTGAGCGATAGATGCCATGATCGTCAACCTCAGCTCCCCGTCCTTGTCGTTGGTGTCGATTCCGTCATTCATAAAAATGACATTCACACCTATCTGCGACAGCTTTCTGGTATAGTTAAGGGTATCAACTGTGTTCCTTGCAAAACGGCTGACTTCTTTAGTAAGTATCGTATCGATCTTTCCGTTCTCACAATCCTTTATCATTCGGTTGAAATTCTCACGCTTCTTGGTAGACGTACCTGTTATACCTTCATCGGAATAAACCTCGATTAGCTCCCAGCCCTCGTGCTCGGATATGTACTCGGTGAAGTATTTTATCTGCGCCGAAAGTGAATGGAGCTGGTCTAACATATCTGTACTTACACGGCAATATGCCGCAACTTTTTTCCTGCTGTTTTCCTTATACATTGTACCTCCTCTCCCGATTATTCGGGAATAATTCCCCTGCAATTATAGTTTACCATAGTAAAGGGTGAAAGTCAATACTCCCACCCTCACTTTACTGAAATTACTGAAATTACAAAAAATCGTTAAGCTGTCTCTTTAATATCGGGTCTGTCCTGCAAGGCGATCAGCATTTCAAGCTGTCGGTCGGTGATAAGACCCTGCTTGTGAAATTCCTTGTAGTAGCCTATCTTCATAGCCTTGATAAAGGCAATTTTGTCCTCTGCGGACAGTTCTATGTTTACACTTTTGTTCTGTTTCTCTTTGTTGTCTTTCAAATATTTTTCCCCTTTCGATTATCGAAAGGAGGTATGACGCTGCCTTAAACGGTTGGCGAATCCTCTCTGGCAGCCTGCCGCTTGACGTTGCGGCAGCATACACGACGATGATGTTTTTATGAAGTAGTTTTATCCGAAGCAGGCGAATCCTCGGAAGAATTTTTTACTGACTTTTCACGCTCGGCTTGCTCACGTTTGAGCTGCTCAATAAAGCCCTTGTTACGGTTATCATTCATTATTCTGTCGAATTTCACAATAACCTCCTCGGGGGATAAGGAATCCCCGAATACCGATATGACATGATCGTAAACAGCGTTTCTTTTCTTCTGTTCGAGCTGTGCGAGTTCAGCTTTTATCTCCGCATCAAGAGCATTGTAGGCATCAATAGTCGGCTGTATCTCTGCACGGTTTTTCTCGATTTTTTCCTTGTACTTTTCACGCTTAGCGATTTTCATTTCAAGTGTTACCTTTTTCGGCATAGCATCTTCCTTTCTTTTTTTATCTCGTTTGTCACAACGCCGCCACGGAATTTTTCCCATGACAGCAGGTAATAAAACATAGTAACCACCCCTTTGCATATACTTATTTTTTGTGATTTTAGACCATTAACTTAGGTACGATTACGACAGATTTCTTCCCTTGCAGTTTATGCAATCCTCTGAAATATTCCATACCGTTCATTCCAAAAAAATACGGATAACAGCATTTTACTTTGTTTCATATTATTGCATAGCAGTATTTTCAACGTTAAGGGCAGTGGGTTCCCTTAACAGCCAATTTCAGACGAAAGGCTGATAATTGGAAGAAAGTGGGAGGAGTATGCACCACTTTCTATACTTGCTAGTAAAAGTTGACTATTATCAAATGTGTGATTCTGAATATGGGCCGTTTAAGCCAAATAGAGGTTGTTGGCTGCTCAAATCAGTTGTTTTGGATTGTAAAAAGATATTTTGACCTTAATATTATTGCATTTCATTCATCGCAAATCAGCAGAACGTCTGTTCGTAATTATTATCATATCACAAGAACGTTTGTTTGTCAATAGATTTTGGAACATTTGTTTGGAAATTTAATTTATCGGCTGTTTCTGTAGATCGGGTTATTTTTGTCATATTTCTCTCTTGATATAAGGATTTATTTATTATATTCACACCAACTATTTTGGTCTATGCCATACATAAATCTATCCTTCGTATGAAAGATGGTTCAGACTTTTTTAATAATATCAAAAAAATACCGCCTGCCATTTCTGACAGACGATAGTGCGAAAATATTTGAGCTATTCTATTTTGTATCACTCTTCACCTCTGAAACTTTCTATTTTTCTTGTCCCGTTAATTATCATATATGTCGCTATTCCCAGCACTATCGCGATGACAAAGCCGCCTGTCACCGAGTTCATTATACGCCTGAAATGTTCATCGTTCCCGCTGCTGAAGGTGTGCAGCATTGACGTTTTCAACGAATACATTGACATCACCGCACCTGTCAGAGCAAGGTCTTTAGCGGCTGAAAGTATCGCGCTGCTTTTGCGGAATGTCACCACATTATATACCGAGAGTATGAAACAGTAGAAGGTGTAGGTGGCAGATATTATGACTGTGACCTTTGAAAATTCGTTGGCTTTGTTCTGCCATATCATCTGTATTGCCATTCCGCCGACAGCAAGGTTCAGTATCATCATCATACAGCCGCAAAGACGGTATGTCTTGTACTCATGCAGCTTCAGCTCTCTGCTGCTTTCAGTGCCCAGCTTTTTGCGGACGCCGCGCATCAGAAAGAAGCGTATCCCTCCGAGAAACAGATAGTAAACACCCATAGACCAGAGCCACGGCGAGCGGTATATCGCACCCGTCACGCCCTTGAATACGGCATAGAACATATTGATCGCAAGGCTCATATACAGCCCGACCTCTGCACGGAAGTCGCGGCTTTCGAGGTACATTCTTGTGAATTTGTAGCGGCGCAAGAAAGCTTTAGTTCGTCGGACAACTGCAAGCTCATCACCTTTGAGGAGGGCTTTCAGACGGGTCATAAGAGTCTTAAAATTTATCACCGTTATCACGAGCGCATAACTTGACAATATATATGCCGCAAGCGAGACAGGGTGAGCAGGAGCAAGCATCGACAGTGAGATGACCGTCAGCGGTATCGCTATGAGATCGGTGATCAGCACTGCCCTGCCGGAGGGCCGAAGCAGCTTCATCAGCTTCTCTTTGTTCATATATGCCTCCTTGGTGAAAATAACAAATACCGCAAATAAACTGACAACGCTTATGGCACTGCCGGTTTATTTTTAAGGGGAAATAATGAATTGTCAGGTTATCAGAGCTTCGGTTTGTTCTTTTCTATTCGCTCTATTATCTTTTCCTGCTGTTCCTGCATACGCTTTTCATGCTCCTCGTGGCGGGCGGCCTGCTCCTGCTTCAATCTTTCCTTAGCTTCCTCGGCGGTCTCGTCGCCCTTTGCGAGAAAGGTGTTTACAAAGCCGTTCTCGATCTTTTTATAGCCGCCCACAACTGCGCCCTCGACCTACTTGTAGCCCTTGACAACGCCCTTAGCTACCTTATCATTTGCGTCAGCGATTTTTGACATGATTCATTCCTCCTGATATTTTTTGATGTATTGTTTACGGGTATATCATAGCCCTGTATTGTTTGAGAGTTATTTGTAAAATGTTTGAGATATGTTAAAATCCGTCTCGGTATTGACAAACGTTTGGATTTGATGTATAATAAAATCAATACATTTGTATCGCATATTCATATTATACCAACCGTTTGATGTTCTGTCAATAGTTTGGGTAAAATTAAGACAAAACACTGCGGTTTGTATCGTAAAATCAAGGAGGAGAAGGCATGACCAATGCGGAGAACGCTGCCTTTGTCAAGGACAGCATGATGAATACTTTGTTTGAGCTTATGAAGGAGAAAAAATACGAGGCTATCACCCTTACCGAGATAGCGGCGGGGGCGGGCTACGGCAGGGCGACGCTCTACCGATATTTTCAGTCTAAAGAAGATATGATACGCTACTACTTTGAAAAGCACACGGGAATGTTTGCGGATATTTCCTCGCTGCCTGTTCAGACCAAGGACGATTACTACGAAATAATCTTCCGCGTTTTTTCCACTTTGAAGGAAAGTAAGGAATATGTCAAGCTGATAATGAAGGCGAACCTTGAGATACTCTATCTTGATTTTATGAACAAGGCTATGGCTGAAAATTTTGAGAGGAACAAATACACCGACAGCAAATATGCCTCCTTCTATTTTGCGGGAGCGCTTTTCAATGTGTCTATGGAGTGGATAAGAAACGACTGCGAGGATTCGGTAAAAAAGATAAGCGATATGTACTTTGCGCAGCTTTTTATTGATATGTGACCCCTTCGGAGAACGCCTATGAAAAAGAAGATAAAGGTATACGGTCCCTTCGGTCAGCAGGAGGAAAAGGTGATCATGCACATTCCGTTTCGCTACATTCTTGCCATGTTCATAACCGCTGCCGAGACTGCCGCTGTGCTTGCTATAATGTACTTCCTGGCGTTATATATCCCGCATTTCTGGATAGCTATAGGACTGACTGTTTTGGGCTGCATTCTGGCCATAATCAATGCCGATGACAATCCCGATTACAAGCTGCCTTGGCTCGTAATGGTAATGGCATTTCCCATAGTCGGGTTTATGATCTACTTTATGTACTACTCCCGCAAGCTGCCGAAAAAGTATGTCAGGCGTCTTGGGGACATCAAAGATATGAATAAGCGTGACGACAGCTCCGAAATTGATGCTCTGAAAGCCGAGGACATCTGCGCATACCGGCAGGCGGTGCATCTGAAAAATATTTCGGGGAATTATCTTTACAGGAACACAAGGACAAAATATTATCCGCTGGGCGAGGATATGTTCGCGGATATGCTCACAGACCTTAAAGCCGCCGAGCATTTCATTTTTATGGAGTATTTCATCATCGAGGAGGGGCTGTTCTGGAACAGCATTCTCGATGTGCTGAAGGAAAAGGCGGCGCAGGGCGTTGAGGTCAAGGTGATGTATGATGACATAGGCTGCATGACTACGCTGCCCGGCAACTACGCAAGGCAGCTCCAAAAGCTGGGAATCGACTGTGTGCCCTTTGCAAGACTTAGGGGGCAGGCAAACAACGAGTTCAACAACCGCTCCCACCGCAAGATAACCTCCATAGACGGCAGGATAGCCTACACCGGCGGCGTGAACATTGCCGATGAGTATATTAACAAGATAGAGCGCTTCGGTCACTGGAAGGACACGGGGCTGCGTATGGAGGGCGAGGCTGCAAGGGAGCTGACTATGCTTTTCCTTGGAGATTACGCAATGAACCGCCGCAAAATGCCCGATATAAGCAAATTCGATATTGCCGTTCCCGCCGAGGGCGAGGGCTATATGATACCCTTCGGCAGCGGTCCGAGACCTATGTATGAGCGCAAGGTGGGGCAAGCGGTGATCGAGAATATGCTTAACAATGCAAAGGACTATATCTACATGACAACGCCCTATCTCATAATCGACAACGAGCTTACGCAGACCATTGAAAATGCGGCTCTGCGGGGCGTTGATGTGCGTATCATCACACCGCATATACCCGATAAAAAGCTGGTTTTCGGAATGACCCGCAGCAGCTACAAGCGGCTAATGGACAGCGGCGTGAGGATATACGAATACGAGCCGGGGTTTATCCACGCGAAGATGTACGTAAGCGATGACACCACCGCCATGATAGGCACGATAAACCTCGATTACCGCAGCCTTGTCCACCATTTTGAGAACGGCGTGTGGCTGTACAAAGACTCTGCGGTAATGGACATAAAGCGTGATATTTTAAAAACCTGTGACAGGTCGATAGAGTTTAAGGACATTGATATCAAAGACACCATGACACGCAGATTTGTTCGTGCAGTGGTGAAGATATTTGCGCCAATGCTGTAAAAAAGGAGGTCTACATGATGACAGATTTCAACGCAAACTGGCAGTTCAAAAAGGAGGGCGGAGAGTTCAAGACAGTTACTCTGCCCCACGATGCAATGCTTGAAGAAACACGCTCGGCGGACGCAAAAAGCGGTTCCGCACAGGCGTATTTCCCGAGCGGTAGGTATATTTACGAGAAGCATTTTTCGCTCACCGACGAACAGGCAAACAAGCACATAACCTTTGTTTTCGGGGGTGTTTACAAGAATGCCAAGGTTTTCATAAACGGCACTTTGGCTAAGGGCGCTGCGCCCTACGGCTATATCCCCTTTGCGATATGCGCGGACGGGCTTGTGAATGCGGGTGACAATATTATCCGGGTGGAGACGGACAATTCAGCACAGCCCGACAGCCGCTGGTATTCGGGCGCAGGGATCTACCGCTCAGTGAATATGTATATGCAGGAGCAGGAGCGTATCCTGCTTGACGGTGTTAAAATAAAAACAATTTCTATTGACCCGCCGAAGGTCTCAATTTCAGTCAGGCACGAGGGCGGCGAGGTACATATCGACATACTTGACGGAGAGAAAATCACAGCACAGGCAGAGGGAGACAGCGCAGAGCTGACCTTGCCGGAAGCCGAGCTGTGGAGCGCTGAAAACCCGAAGCTATATACCGCAAGAATAACGCTTACATCAGGTGGAAATGTCATCGAACAGCGTGAGGAGCGCTTTGGGATTCGCACAGTTTCATGGGACAGAAACGGTCTGTACATAAACGGCAAAAGCACTCTGCTAAAGGGCGGCTGCATACACAGCGATAACGGCATCATCGGTGCAAGAGAGTTTTACGAGAGCGCATACCGCAGGATACGCATACTCAAGGAGGGCGGATTCAATGCTGTCCGCTGCGCACATGACCCCGCTTCTACAGAGCTGCTTAAAGCCTGTGATGAGCTGGGAATGTACGTTATGGACGAGGCGTGGGATATGTGGTACAAGAAGAAAAACCCTTATGATTATGCAAACGAGTTTGAGGCAAACTACAAGAATGACCTTGCTGCAATGGTTGCGCATGACTACAACCACCCCTCGGTGATAATGTTTTCTATAGGAAACGAGGTCAGCGAGCCTGCGGAGGAAAAGGGGCTTGCACTTGCAAAGGAAATGACAGGGCTGCTTCATACTCTCGATGACAGCAGAGCCGTCTGCGGAGGCTTTAATCTGATGATAATCACCAAAGCCGCAAAGGGCAAGGGCGTTTACAAGGAGGACGGCGGCAGGGACGAGAGCGGAGATAAAATGTCGGGCATGAACTCTGCGATGTTCAATATGATCGCAGGAATGGTCGGCACGGGAATGAACAAGGCTTCCAACGGCAGCAAGGCAGATAAGATTATCTCACCGCTGCTGGATACTGTCGATATTGCGGGCTACAACTACGCCTCGGGCAGGTACGCTGAGGACGCAAGGCTGCACCCTGAGCGTGTCATTATGGGCAGCGAGACCTTTCCGCAGGACTTGGCGAAAAACTGGGAGACAGTCAAAAAGCAACCCTCGCTGATAGGCGATTTTATGTGGACGGCGTGGGATTATCTCGGCGAAACAGGCATTGGCACATGGAGCTATGAGAAAGATGCGAAGGGCTTTGACAAGTCTTATCCCTGGCTGCTTGCCGACACGGGCGCATACGATATACTCGGTGACCCCACAGGCGAGGCGCTTTGGACAAAGGCGGTATGGGGAAAGGAATCGGACGTTTTCCTCGCTGTCCGCCCCTGCAACGGCAAGGGCAGAAGGCTGATAAAATCTACATGGAGAGGAACGAATGCGATACCCTCATGGAGCTGGTCGGGCTGCGAGGGCGAGCAGGCTGTGGTGGAGGTATTCAGCCGTGCAAACGTCGTCGGGCTTTATCTTAACGGTGAGCTGATCGGACGAAAGCGGACGAAAAACTGCCGCGCGGTTTTCAAACTCAGATACAAGCCCGGCAAGCTGACAGCAGTAGCTTATGACAGCAAAAAGCGCATTGCAGGCAAGACAAGCCTTATTACAGCAGGCGAAGCCGGGATAAACGTCAGCCCTGAAAAAACAACAGCGGCAGTCGGCGAGATAATTTATGTTGATATTTCTATTGCCGACAGCAAGGGCATCGTGGAGTCCAACAAGGATACTAAGCTCTCGGTGACAGTTGAAAACGGCGAGCTTATCGGCTTCGGCAGTGCAGCTCCGAGGACAGAGGAGCGTTTCGATTTGGGCGAATACACGACCTGGCACGGCAGAGCGCAGGCTGTAGTCCGTGCATCATCAAGCGGAGTGCTGACTGTTTTGGCAGCCGGACAAGGATATAAAGCCGCAAAGGCAGAAATAACTGTTGAGTGACATAAAGTATTGATAAAAGGGTGCAGTTCAAACGAGCAGCGCCTTAATTTTTGAGACAAATGTATTAAATATGTCTCAATTTCGGGAAATACGTTGACTATTACCGCAAATATTGATATAATTGAATTGTAACAAGCAATTTTAATATATCTCAAACATTTCACAAACAATTTTCAAACAATCACCGGGTACAATTAGTTCAACAAAGCAAAAGGAGTGAGCGCAATGAGTGAAAACGCCATTGAGATAAGAGGTCTGACAAAATCCTTCCGCGGGCTATATGCCCTGGACGGGCTGGATATGACCGTCCCTGTGGGGGCGATATACGGCTTTATCGGTGAAAACGGAAGCGGCAAATCCACCACCGAAAAGCTTATCTGCGGTCATCTTGTTCCTGACAGCGGAAAGATGAAGCTGTTCGGCAAAAGTTATAAAAATCCGGGCGTGCGGGTACGTGTCGGTGCGCTTATCGAAAATGCAGGCTGCTTTCCCAATTCGAGTATTTATCAGAATCTGATGATGCAGGCGATAAATTTAGGGCTTGACGACCGCGACGGGGAAATACAGCGCGTGCTGAAGATCGTCCGCATGGAGGACAATGCGAAGCTTAAATTCAAAAAATGCTCCCTCGGCATGAAGCAGCGTGTCGGCATTGCAATGGCGCTGCTTGGCGAGCCTGCACTGCTGATACTGGACGAGCCGATCAACGGTCTTGACACGGACGGTATGCGCATAATGCGGGAGATACTGGTGGACATCACAAAGAATTACGGCTGCACGGTTCTGATCTCCTCGCATATCTTAGGCGAGCTTGAAAAGATAGCTACCCACTACGGCATTATCCGTCAGGGAAAAATGATACAGGAGCTTACCGCAAAGGAAATGGAGAGCCGTTGTCAGGTATTCACGTCGGTGCAGGCAAGGGATATGCAGAGCACATTTTTGGTGATGAACCACACCTTTAAGGACGTAAAGCTCATAGACGGATATGTGCGGGTCTATGATGTTGACGATACGGAAAAGATCGTTGATTTGCTGATGAAAAACGGAATTGCCGTAACTGAGATAAAGAAAAACAAGATCGGCTTAGAGGAATACTACATCGAGCTGATGTCACGAAAGGAGGGCGCTTAAAATGACACATACCAGAGAACTGACCTTTGAAAATCCCGGCTTTTACAAGCGCCTTAAGGGTATGCTGGGCGTTGACTTCTACCGCCTGTTCCATACGCCGATGTATTACATCTTTCTCGCTATTGCGGCGATAATCCCGGCAATGGTGCTGAGCATGGGCGGGCAGCCCAACGCGCAGGGCGAGGTCGTGAAGCTCTACGAGAACACCTGGAACATCATCGCCGCGGATACGCCGCTTTACGTCATAAAGAACATCGGCGAATATGCCAACATGAACATGGTTTTCATCTTCGGCGGGATAATGGTGTCGATCTTCATCGGACACGACTACAAGAGCGGCTATGTCAAGCAGCTGTTCACCACCCACTCGCTCAAATCAGATTACATGATGTCAAAGTCCATAGTCGGGGCGTTTTCGATGATGTGTATGTGCCTGACCTACCTTGCAGGCGGCGTGTTTGCAGGCGTGCTGACGGGCGCTGATATGAGCGTTAATGCGGGCTCGCTGCTGATCGCCATACTCGGCAAGATGATAATGAGCCTCGGCTGGGCAAGCCTTTACACAATGCTGAATGTAATTTTCAGAAGATATTTTGGTGTGTCAATAACTTCAAGCTTTGTTATCGGCACTGGAATTCCGGTGATCGGGGCGGCGGCTGTTTTGGGGAATAATTCAGCGCTGAACATTTTCCTCTATGGCTCGTCGGTGAATGCCTGTCTGTCAAGTAATATCGGCACGCTGGTGACCTGCATTGCGGTGTCATGCGTGTGGGCGGTTGTGTACAATATTGTCGGCTCGGTGATACTTTCCCGCTGCGACGTTTACTAAGGGGGTGCGGTCATGAACGCAATAGAAATAAGAAATCTGCAAAAAAACTTCGGCAGCAAGCAGGCTGTCAGAGGCTTGAATATGACTGTCCCCGAGGGAGCGATATACGGCTTTATCGGTGAGAACGGCAGTGGCAAATCAACGACTGAAAAAATGATCTGTGGGCTGATAATTCCCAGCGGTGGCAGCATACGCCTCTACGGTAAGGACTACACCAATGCAGAGGTGCGCTCGAAGATAGGTTTGCTTATCGAGCAGCCCGGCTGCTTTCAGAATTTAAGTGTGTGGAACAATATGATGATACAGGCGGCGAACCTCGGCATTGAAAGCGCCGAGGCAGAGGTCGCTAAGGTCTTGAAGCTGGTGCGCATGGAAGGTGCTGCTTCAAACAAATTCAAGAACTGCTCCCTCGGTATGAAGCAGAGAATAGGCATTGCAATGGCGCTGCTGGGCGAGCCAAAGCTGCTTGTGCTGGACGAGCCGATAAACGGTCTGGACGCGGACGGTATGCGCATAATGCGTGAGGTGCTGACGGACATCACCAAGAATTACAAATGCACGGTGCTGATCTCGTCTCATATCCTGACGGAGCTTGAAAAGATAGCCACCCACTACGGCATTATCAAGGGCGGCGAGATGATAAAGGAAATGACCGCTGCCGAGCTTGATGCAAGCTGCCGCACGTTTATTGCACTCAAAGCCGCCGACATGAACAAGACAAAGCTTTTGCTTAGCAGCAGGTATTCCCGAGTCGAGGAAACAGAGGAAGGATATATCCGCATCTACGACCTTACCGAGCCCGACGAGGTGACGGAGTTTCTTTACAATAACGGTGTTACGGTGAGCGAGATAGAGACCTCAAAAATTGGTCTTGAGGAATACTACATTGACCTGATGAACGAAAGGAGGGCGTGACCATGAACGGATACAAAACAATGCTGAAAGTCGATATGCGCAGGCTGTTCACATCACGAATGTTTTACATAATGCTCGGCATTGCGCTGTGTATGCCCATAGCAATTCTGGTTATGACCTCCTCACTCGCCGGCACCGAGACTACAAACCCGCAGACCGGAGAGGTGACGGTCATGGAGGGCTTTGAAAACACATGGGATATAATCGGTTCGGAAAGCGATACGGAGCTTTTCGGCGGCACGAAAACCGACAGCGCAGCAGAAGCCTCCGACAATGCCGCAATGGGTATGAACATGGATATGACCTCAATGTGCAACATAAATCTTGTGTATTTCATGCTGGCGGTGTTCCTTTGCGTTTTCGTGGGTGGCGATTTTCGCAGCGGATATGCTAAAAATCTGTTTACTGTCAGGGCGAAAAAGGGCGGCTATGTTGCTTCAAAAACAGTCGTCGGGCTGATTGCGGGAGCTGCAATGCTTGTGGCATTTTTCATCGGCACAGTCCTCGGCGGGAATATTGCGGGGCTTTCATTTGACCTCGGCAGCGCAGGTGCAGACGGGCTTGTGATGTGTATGCTGGCGAAGATATTCCTGATGGGCGTGTTCACGGCGATCTCACTTGCAATGAGCGTCTATGCGAAAAAGCATACATGGCTGTCCATTATGCTCTCCCTCTTCGGCGGAATGCTGCTCTTTATGATGATACCCATGCTGACACCGCTGAACTCCGGCTTTATGAACGTGTTCATGTGCCTTGCGGGTGGAGCTATTTTTGCCGCGGCGATTGGGTCTGTAAGCAGGGTCGTGCTTCTGAAAACAGATCTGGTGTAGGAAACTAAATATTATAAATGACGGCAGATGTAAATTGATTACATCTGCCGTTTTTGCAGGGGAATGTGTTGTTTTATTCATATGATTTAATAAAGATGTTTTCATATGGTTGATATGACGGAAGGTGTGTATCCCGTAGAATGGGAAGTTGTTTCTGTCGCACAGGCGCTTCAGCCAGTTATAGGGCGTGTTGCTGTGCATCGGGTGCCCGTCCTGACAGGTGAACAGCCGCTCAGTCGGCTGCCATTTGTTGCCCATATTTCTGATATACTCTTCCCGCTGTGATTGAAACTCTTTTACAAGCTCGATGATCTCGGGCGGGAGCGCAATTATCCTGTTGGATTTGACTGTCTTTGGGGTATCGGTGTACATTCCCCTGTCTTTTGAGTAGTTCGATGTCCGGACGATGCGGACAATCTGCTGTTCGTAGTCGAAATCGTGCCATTCCAGACCGAGCAGTTCGGCGCGGCGGCAGCCTGTGAACATACACAGCGTGAAGTACACCCGATACATCATATCCGATTCGGAGAGGATCTTCAAAAACTCCTTTGCCTGTTCCTTTGTGTAGATCCGCTTTTCCTTGCCTGTCGGATCTCCGGTGTCAAGGCGTTTCGGTATCGTGACTTTTTTACAGGGATTGGTTGTAAGCATATCCAGCTTAATCGCATAGTCAAAAATCGTAGATACGAAGTTCAGGTGATGTCTTATCGTCTTGTAGGACAGCCCCTTTCCGGTCTTGTAGTGCGTACCGCTCTTGGCAAGTGAATTGATGAACATCTGGACATCGTAAGCGGTGATCTTATCCATACGCAGATGCCCGATACCCTTATACGTTCTTCTTGACAGGTTGCGCTCACGCATCAAGGTGGTATCCTTATGATTGAGATTTGCATACTCCTCGAACCACTGCTCGGCAAAGGTTTCAAACTTAACGCACCCTGAGATCATTCCGTGGGAGCATGCTTCTTCAAACATCACCGCCTGACGCTGAACTTCCTTCTCGATCTGCTTTTCCGACATATTAGGGTCGGGCTTCCAGGTTATAGTTCGTGAGACCTGAGTGCCTTTTGTATTATATCCGCACGACACTCGAATGCGGTAGGTTTGACCTCTTTTTTGAATATATGCCATGTGCATTACTCCTTTCAAAATTATTCGCCCGCAGGCAAGACAACAATACCCTATAGGGTGTTGTATTATCCAGCCCACGGGCGCAGAATTAAACTCTACAACATACTTTTCTACTGATTGACTGATTCGCCGCTGAGAAATTTGTGCAAAGTTTCTTTATTGATCAGGTACTTTTTCCCTGCCATAAAGCATGGTAGTTTCCCTGTTTTGCACAGTTCCCGCACTCGATATTCCGTGAGTCCGTCCACGAGCGCGGCGGCTTCTTTTATTGTCAGCATCTTAATTTCAGCTTCTGGTTTTTTCTCAAACATTCTGTAATCACCTTTCCTTTAATTGTTATAATAATTGTTTTACTTATGGTTTGGATTGAATTTGAGTTGCTCATATTAAAAACTTCCTTTCGTAAAAGATAAAGGGTACGGTGGTTTGCCGTACCCTTTGGTTGTATTTGAAAAGGATATCGGCTTTGACGATATCCTATGGCTGAGTCGGCGTTTTACTGACCCGTTTGTGAGTCCGATCGGATCGGACTCATAGGTGCTGAACGGTTTGGTCGATACCGTTGGTGGGTCGGGTTTCACGACCCACCCAAAAGATGACGCCCTGAATTGGCCCTGTTGACAAACTCCTCGACAACTTCCTCAAAATATGGTATAATAATATCAAGAAAGGAAGGTAGTTGCCATGCTCAAAAAGTCTGAAAGCAAGCAAATGAAAATGTCGTTTGTGACCCTTGAGAGCCTTATGCCGC
>JAFXRI010000013.1 GCA_017526445.1 Ruminococcus sp.
GCGACGTCCAGATTTTCGTCAGATTGCCTAAATTCGACGCAGGTTTGCTGGCGCAAGTCAAGGAGAATTTGGGTAATATGACGGAAAGCTGGCAAGCAGATGACGTGCAGAGGCGTTAGCCGTGGGTTGTGCGGTGTTGCCTTAAAACTCACTGCCGTATCTCCACTCCTCCCGGCCCGGGGCGATGACTGATGATTTAACATCATTTGTTAAAAATATGTTGATTTTCCGGGACGTATGTGCTATAATCTGTACAGATCATGTTTTTCCGGGAGGGATATGCCATGAAAATCAAGAAAACCCTTTGCTGCGCCCTCACCGCAGCCCTGATGCTGAGCATCACCGCCTGCAGCTCTGAAGACGGCGACAGCAGCAAGAAAACAAGCAAGGACAGCTCATCAAGCTCTCAGCCGGCTGTAACTACCACGACCACTGTGTCAACCACGACCACTACCACGGCCAAGCCTGCCGAGCCGGATACTTCTTCCGAACCCGAGCCCGCAAAGCCTGCGGAACCTGTGGATGATACTCCCAAGCCTTCCGCTGAGTACACATTCATCGACAATACTGTCGTATGGGGCGCTTTCCGCAGCGGCAAATGGAGCGAGGCCGACATCGACTGGGGCTTCTCCGAGAACAGGGCCTGGGTCGTCCCGGATACACCCGATAAAAAGTACCCGATCGCTCTGATCGACACCAACGGCAGCATCCGATTCAAGCTCACCTCCGACGAGTATAAGAACCTCGTCTTCGATAAAGATGACAACTTCTACGGCGTTACCGTTACTTCCGTGAAAAACGGCTATGCCGTATTCGCCAGCAGCAACGCTGAAAACGAAGGATTCCTTATACTTGACAAGGACGGCAATATCACCTATAACTCCAACGATCACGACGATAAGACCTTCCTGCACTATCTCGGACGGAGCGAGACCGATGATATATTCCTGGTCTATAAGCAGGAAAGTTCCTTCGCTGAGGATTCCAATAAGATCATCGCCATAGACCATACAGGCAAGGTCATCAAGGAGATCGACACCCACGGCAAAAAGATCAAGGCTGAGAAATTCGTTGACCTGGGCAAGGGCATACTTTTCTCATCCGGCCTGAACAGTATCATCAACACCGCTAACTGGGCATATATAAGTGATTTCAATGCCGATATGAACGGTGTCAAAGTGGCAGAAGGCTATCTCATCGCTGCATATGAACTTGTGAAGCTGGATAAGCTCACGAGCCAGTCGAGCTATGAGTCGAACAGAGCCAGGAACGAAGCAGAGTTCAGCATCTGGAATATGAGCGAGGGCAAGAGCTACTACAACGGGAAGTATTACGATATCAACGGTAAGGTCGTCCTGACTCCCGACATCCCCGAAAAGGTAAAACTAATAGGAGCCACCGAATTCAAGGGCGGCAGCGCTTTCCTGCATATGGAGGGTGCCGACAAGCACAGCTATGTTGCGGCCATAAACGAGAAGGGCAAGTTCGTGTTCGATCCTATAATGATCGAAGAAACAGATAAGATCCTGATCGGGAACAATGCCGACGGCTATGTGCCCGTGTACCATAACGAGCTCGGCTCAGAAAAACTCATCTGTATAATCAAGTCCGACGGAACTGTGTTCCATGTCGGCGACGACCTCAGCGAACTGGGCGATGAGAGAGTTCTTGAGCACGATGACCACAGCAGAAACCTTTACAGCAATGGCTTTTTCTGGAGCTATGATCTGCCCGAAACTGTCAGCGTGGGCGGCAGCGAAGTGCAGAACAGACCATCTATGGACTTCTTCTTCGTAAGCGCCGACGGCACAAGGATGATCGACAAGGTATATGAGTACTCCGGAACTGTCCCCGAGGATCCCAAGGACAAGGCAAAGCCATCGGACGAAAAGAAGGATGACAAGAAAGACGACAAAAAGGACAGCGACAAGAAGGACACCGTCATCGCAGCGGATATAAAGAGCTTGGAGAAAGCCGAGCAGGCAATAAGCGCCGCCTTTGGCAAGAAGGCAGACGAAGCAGTCAAGGCCCTCGGAAAGGGACTGGGCGAAGACCTGAGCACCGTTATTGAGAGCGGCGACAATTTTCAGAGCAATACCACTGCCAGCGGCAGCTTCAAGGCTGTCGGTCTTGATTTCTCCGCAGCGGAGACAGACTTTAATGAAGACAGCGGAAAGTGCAAAACCGTGGCATTCCTCGCATCCCCAAGCAGCAGCAAGCCGGAGGACAGCGTCTCACCGGCGACAGCCAAGGATTACTATACCATGCTGGCGTCTCTGCTTACCGAGAAATACGGCAAGCCTTCCGAGGTCAGCACTGAGGATGAGGCCCCCAAGGACGGTGAATACGAATATAAGAAATGGAAAGGCACCGATGTCGGAGATGTATTTCTGTGCTGGGGCGCTGATCTCTGGAGCATCGAAGGCTACAACAACTGCATAATCTCTTTTGAAGCATCTTCTTCCAAGTCCGGGAAAGATACTGCCGAAAACAGCCTGCTCCGCGTCGAGGACGGGGAGTTCTACATTGACGATTCACTGCTGGGCAAGAGCTACGACGAGGCAAACAAGCTGTTTGGCGGCGATTTCTCCGAGCCCCAGGAATGGGAGTGGGACCAGTGGTACGACAGCTTTTTCGACTATACCTATAATGGTAAAAAGTTCACCTTCTTCCTGCGCAACAAGGTGATCCTGGGCATCAGGTACGAGGTCGAGGGAAATGATCTCGATAAAAGCAGATTCAAAGGCTACAAAGCAAAATACGGCGATCCCAAGCCCCGCACCTATGACGACGGCGGTGTGATCCCCGCGGGTGAGAACGGCTATGGCTGGAGATATGATACCGGACGCGGTTATCTTGACGTATTATACAACCCCTACGACGACGTTGACCACATTGCTATGCATTACGGTATGTGAGAACTCGCACAATAAACTGCGGACAAAACAACAGGGAGACCGATCCGGTCTCCCTGTATTTTGTATAGGCAATACCGCACAACCCCTGTGCGTCAGATCACGCGCAAGCTCAATAAAGTTGAGCTGAGATTTTTCGTCAGAGTGCATAAATTTGACGCAGGCGGGCGAGCGAAGACCAATTCACTTTTCGCCCGGCAAGGAAAA
>JAFXRI010000082.1 GCA_017526445.1 Ruminococcus sp.
GAGTGCATAAATTTGACGCAGGCGGGCGAGCGAAGACCAATTCGCTTTTCGCCCGGCAAGGAAAATTTGTGTGCTATGACGGAAAATATGCAAGCAGATGACGTGCAGAGGCGCAAGCCGCGGGTTGTGCGGTGTTGCCTATGGCTATCCCTGAAATACTCATCAAATAATAAACAGGAGGAAAAATTATGGACAGATCATCGGTGATTTTCGGAAACGTTATGAAGCACAGCGACGTAAAGGCCGCCGAAAAAAAGCAGCTCAGCTTTATCAGGAAGTTCGGCGATGACAGAGAAAAGGAGCTCCACCTCGCCGCCGTGGATAACCCTACGATAGGAGACTCCCTCGGCGTGAAGAATCTCGTCCTCTCCGACAAGCCCCTGGAGATCGACGCCGATAAGAGCATCATCATCGGGAATATAAGAATGGGCTTCGGGCATTACCGCATCTCTATGGCTATCGCCTCCGCTGCACATTCTATGGGGCTCACCCCTTACTGGTTCGACCTCAATTCCTTCGAGGGCACCGCCGCCACAAAGATCATCTCCGCCCAGAACGAGCTTTATTCTCTCGGCTCAAGGCTCTCGCAGAAAAGCTTCCTTTTCAATAAGTTCATCTGGGAGCCAATCAACAGCGAGGGCTTCCGCAAGTTGACCTATAACTGCTCCGACCAGATGGTCTCCGAGCTGATGACCGGGCTCTATTCCGACCTGCCCAAAGATATCCCCTTCGCAGCGACTCACGTCTGGCCCGCCCAGGCCGCAGTACACGCCGGCCTTACCGATGTGGTAAACATCGTCCCCGATAACTGGCCTATGGCCCTGCATCTGGCCGAGGGCTCACTTCATACCGTCCAGACACAGTCAGCCTACCTCGGCTACAGAGTGCTCCGGGGTATGGACAAAAAGCGCACCCTCAAGCCTATGCCCGAGGAGTCCGTGGCCTTCACCGGACATTATATCGACCACGAGCTGGTGTCAAATATCGAAGCCGACTGCGAAAGAAGGCTCGCCCGCCTCGAAAAAGGCGAGGCAAGACGCTACCTGCTGACCATAGGCGGCGCCGGCGCACAGCAGGACATCTTCATAGCGATTATCAAATGGCTGCTCCCGAGGATCAGACGAGAGAAAGCCGCCCTGTTCATCAACTTCGGCGACCATTACAGCGTGTGGGAGACTATCAAAAAGCGCCTGCCCGAGCTTGAAGACCTCACCACCGAGCATTTCGACGATTTCGCCGGGACCGCCGCCTTCGCCGAAGCCGCCCTCGACGGCAGCGTCAGCGGAGTACACGCCTTCTGTCACAAGGATATATTCGCAGCAGTGTACTCCACAAATCTGCTGATGCGTGCCTGCGACGTCCTCATCACCAAACCCAGCGAACTGGCATTCTATCCCGTTCCGAAGCTGATGATAAAGCGCGTAGGCGGACACGAAGCCTGGGGCGCAGTCCGCGCTGCCGAAGTCGGCGACGGCACCTTTGAATGTGAGAAGCCCCGGGAGATACTGGGTATGCTGAAAACTATCCAGACCGACGGCAGCATCCTGCGCTTCCTCTGCGAAAACATCGTAAAAAATAAGAGGACCGGCATCTACGACGGCGCATACAACGCCGTAAAGCTGGCCCTCGCAAGAAGGAAATGATACTATCAATCAGGACGGCATATCTTTGCCGTCCTTTTTTTGTACAGTTCGCCTTTATTTTCTCGACCTGTACTCGTACACTATCAGCAGATAAAGGAACGCCGCAGCAAGCTCAGCTGTCAGCATTGCGGCTCTCCCTTGACTCTCAGCATCCAGGAGGATTCTGCCAGCCTGATATACCAGCCCTGCGGCTGAGCACATACCGGACAGGGCGAGGGCGCCTCAGTACCCCGGTGGATATATCCGCAGTTCAGACACAGCCATTCCTCCTCCGTTTCGGACCGGAACAGCCTTCCCTGCTCCATAAGCTCGCCGAAGCGGCGGAAACGGTCGCCGTGAAGGTCCTCTATCCCCGCAATGTTCTCAAAGTCACGGGCAATGTCCGCCAGTCCTTCGTTTCTCGCGGTCTCTGCAAAGGCGGGATATACCTCCCTGCTCTCCTTTGCCTCGTGCTCCGCCGAGTGCTTCAGAAGCTCCAGCGGTTCGTCAGATGTCTCCGCCGGGAAGCCCCCTTCAATGTCAACGTGTCTGCATCCGCATTTCTTCAGATGCCCGGCGAATACCTCGCCGTGAGTCTTCTCCTGCGCGGATGTGAATTTGAACAGGTTCGCCAGCACGAAAAGCTGTGCCGTGCGGCAGCTCTTCTCCGCCGCCGCATACCTCGCACAGGTCAGCGCCTCCCCTGCCATCGCACGCATAAGGTTCTTTCTTGTCTCCGAATCACATAATTCTTTTGCCATAGTTTTTTACCTCCGGTTATTTTTACATCGTCAGCGTCCCGCTCTCGCTCTCAAAGAGTATCAGTATCTGCTCCTCCCTGCCGGTGAAAGCGTTGAAATATACAAGGACGTGAGTGCCGTCCGGTGCCGAGCATTTGAACTCGTAGCATAAAAGCTCCTCCTCCGAGTCGGAGGGTATCACCGCCAACCCCCGGGACAGCACCGACAGCTTGGGAGATACCTTCTTCTGCATATCCAGCACCGACTTTCTCTTGTCCGAGAACATCCTGTGCTGGTGGTTCACAAGGTACCCCCTTGCATCCACCGCCAGTATCTCCCCGCTGTCCATCGCCACCGAGACCTTTATCAGATCGGTGTAGCAGCAGATATCCCCCTCGTAATATGCGTAGTTCACCGTCATTATATTGCCGATGTCTTCAAAGTAGGTGCGGCGCATATTTCCGTAGCCGAGGGCTTCCAGCGCTTCGTCTCCCGCTGCAAGAGCATCTTCCTCCGACAGCGACGAGGTGATGACGTCCCGCGTCTTGATGAAGTAGGATACATACCCTCCCTGCTTCGTCACAGCACAGGAAACAGTCTGCTCCCCGTCAGAGAATACATACGAGGGCATCTTTCCCTGCTCCCCCGTCACCTCCGTCAGTTCACCGATGTCAGTGCCGAGAGCAAAGGCTGCGCGCTGGCGTGCAGTCTCTATGGGGACCTCCTGCTTTCCCGAGGTCATCAGCGGAGCCTTCTGCATGATGTGGTCGGAAAATGGCCCGTCGTAAACAAGAGTGGGGTATGAATCAAAGCCTTCCTCAAAATCCGTGAAACCCTCCGTCACCGTCGGAGGGGCGCTCTCACCGCCCGGGGCGTCCTCACCGCCGAAGGAAACGCTCCCGTCCGAGACCTTTCCCTCCAGCGCCCACATATCGTCGCAGAGCTTCTTCGAGAAATCGTACAGCGCCGTCAGCCTTTCGTATTCCTCGGCTGACAGGGAGCCACCCTCCCGGAGCTTTTCGCTCATCGCCAGCGAGTAGTTGCCCACCTGCGAGAGGAACTTGTAGGTGTTCTCCAGCCCCAGCTCCCCCACAGGCAGCTGCAGCAGAGCCGCCTTTGCCGCCGAGGAATCCCTCCACAGCTGCTGCGAGAGCTTCTGGTGCATATCCGCAGTCCCGGCGAACAGTTCCTTTCTCAGGGTGTTGGATATGTTGTCTGCCGCTGTCGAAAGCTCCTCCACCGCCCGGACATAATTGTTCTGCAAAGCAAGCAGAGTGCTTTCGTTCCTTTTCATAAGAGCTAAGTTTCTTGCGACAAGCACAGCCATAGCCGCGACCGCAAAAGAAACGATGCGTATGATAGTCCGTTTTTTCATACCGTCTCCTTAACTGTACGATATTTCGTACTCAAGTAATATCTTTGTCCTTATTATGCACAGCTGCAGCGGATTTATTCAGTTCAAAGACTGCGTCATACGGATAAACTTATCCTGTGCCGTGAGCGCACTTTTCTGTTTTGAGCCGCCGGATGTGCGTTATCCGCTGCGGATTATTGAGCGTAAAAATTAACTCATCCTTGACAACCCTTTCAAAATGTGCTAAAATAATAAGACATTGATTATCAAAATGCGGCAGCTGCCGCAAAAAGGAACGGTGATACCTATGGCTACCAATACCGCAAGAGAGATGCTTTATAAGCAGTTTGTCGAGAACAATGCGATAGATCCCAAGCTCTACGACAAATACGTCGTAAAGCGCGGCCTGCGTAATGCAGACGGCACAGGCGTTATTGCAGGTCTTACCAATATATGCAACGTTCACGGCTACGTTATCAACGAGGGTGAAAAAGCCCCTATCGAAGGCCAGCTCATTTACCGCGGCTACAATATAAACGATATAGTCTCGGCTGCAAAAAAAGAGAACCGCTTCGGCTATGAGGAAACGGTGTACCTCCTTCTGCTGGGCGAGCTCCCCACCAGGGCGGAGCTGGAGGCTTTCTCGGAGATCATGTCCGAGAACCGTGAGCTGCCCCAGAACTTCTTTGAAGATATGATACTGAAAGCTCCTTCGCCGGATATTATGAACGAAATGGGGCGCTCGGTGCTGGCACTGTATTCCTATGACGACTCCCCCGAGGACCGCAGTCCCGCCAAGGAAATGGCTACTGCTATCTCTATCATAAGCAGACTGCCCAATATCATGGTCTCGGCCTACCAGGTAAAGCAGAGAGTATATAACAATAAGAGTATGATAATGCACCCGCTGATACCCTCACACTCCACGGCTGAGATGATACTTTCAGCACTCCGTCCCAACCGCGAGTTCACCGATGAGGAAGCCAAGCTGCTGGACCTTATGCTCATCCTCCATGCTGAGCACGGCGGCGGTAACAACTCCACCTTCTCCTGCAGAGTGCTGACATCTTCCGGAACGGATCCTTATTCCGCATACTCGGCGGCTATCGGCGCACTCAAGGGCCCCCGCCACGGCGGCGCCAATGCCAAGGTCTCCGCTATGCAGGAATGTGTAAAGAAAGGCGTCCACAACTGGGACGACGAGGACGAAGTCGCAGAATTCCTGAGAAAGATACTCCGCAAGGAGGAAAACGATCACTCCGGCCTTATCTACGGTATGGGGCACGCAGTATATACCCTCTCGGATCCGAGAGCAGTCCTTCTCAAAGAAAGCGCCAAGGAGCTGGCGAAGGGTACCGAGTTTGAAAAGGAATTCAGACTGCTGGAGTCTATCGAGAAGCTCACCCCCGCCCTTTTCAAGGAGATCAAGGACGACAACAAGGTGATGTGCGCCAACGTGGATATGTACTCCGGACTTGTTTACCGTATGCTGGGCATCCCTGACGACCTTTTCACACCTCTGTTCGCTGTATCCCGTATGGCCGGCTGGAGCGCTCACCGCTTCGAGGAGCTTGTCACCGGCAAGAGGATAATCCGTCCCGCTTACAAAGCTATACGCGGCGACAAGAAATACATACCCATTTCCGAGAGAAGCTGAACCTAAGGAAAACATTATAACGTTATATATCAAGAGGCTGCTGCAAGACCGGCAGATCACAGTTACTGCACAGTATGTGCTTATCTGTGACCGTTCCGGTATGCAGCAGCCCCTTTTTATTATGCCCTCATCAGAAGAAATACAGCGCTGTGACCGCCCTGCCTTTCTCAAAGACCGCTTCTATGCCGCCTACGGTGCCGCTTATGGGCGTGCCGTCTTCAAGTACGGCGGACGCGGTGTCGAACAGCTCCTCTCCGGAATAGCCGGTCAGCTTTATGTACTGTGCCCTGCTGCGCCTGCCGGAGATCTCCAGCTTTAGCTGCAGGCCGGCTGTCGGCGATGACAGCCACTGTCTGTCCAGAGCAAAGTATCTCTCACGGACGATGCCGTCATTCGCTGCCGCCTGATCTGTCTGCGAGTAGGTGTACTGCCCGTCCGCATCAGCCATATATACCTTCGAGTACATCGTGCGGCGGTCGCTGATCTCCCCGTAAGATACAAGCCTGCCGCTGCTGTAAGTCCTGGCTGTGCCGCTGACATATCTTACCCTCACCTCATTGTCGCCCAGGATGTAAGGCTGAGTGTCATAGGCCTTTTTAGCATATGCCGTAACCGCATCCCAGACGGTGGAGCGTTCATTGACATAGATGTAATTCACCTGCGCGGTGCCGCTCTCGTATGTAACGTTGGGTATGCTCACGTTCAGGGCAGCCAGCCGCGCAAGATCCACATTGAGATTCATCCCCGGCACAGGCTCGTTCTGCGTCAGCATAACGCTCCACCCGCGGGAGCGGAAGCTGACAGTGCGCCTGCCGTTCCTGCTCTCGGCTTTAAGATATTCCGCATAGCCGTAGTGGAGCAGCCTGCCGCCGGAAAAAAGCTTGATCCCGACGATGTCGGAAACACCTCCGTCACGGATGACGAGACCGCTCAGCTCGGTGGCGGACAGAAACCTGTCTTTGTAGAAGCGGAGCCTGACCACATTCCCGATCTCCTCAAGAGTGCCTCCCCGCTTAACGAAAAAAAGTGTGCAAAGCTCTCCCATAGCATTCCTCCTTAAAGCTCGGCCAGCGTTATGACATAACGGCCGATGTTGCTGTCATCCGATACAGTGAATACCGACCTGACGAGATACAGCTTCGGGATAGTCTCGCCGCAGATAACGGCATTCGTCACCCCCGAAGTCCTTATATCTCCGATCATCTGCCGGAAATAGCCTGTGTCGTTGAAGACATCGTATCTGCCTTCTAAGGTTATCTTCCGGCGGCTGCCGGTGAGCCTTCTGTCAGCACCGCCTTCCAGCAGCACAAGCTCCGAGCATATCCCCTCGCTGGCTGTGTGCAGCTTATCAACAGTGAAATTACCCCAGCCGAGGTTAGCGTAAAGTCCGTTCTTGTTGAAATTCACGTCTGATAGTCACCTGCTTCCTCATATCCGGTGATCTCTATCCGGGCAGTCAGGGTAAGTCTTCCCGAAGCGGCGTCCCGGGTGAGCTCACCGGTGCTGAGCCACTTTGCATTGGGCTCCGGTACAGAATAGATAAGCGCTGCCTCTGCCTGTCTTACCTTTTCTTCCAGCTCATTCCCGTCAGAGAACCCGCAGCGGGTGCCGAAGCATTTTACCTCGGCGGTGAAGCGCTTCTCGCGTCCTGTGACGACGCCGAATCCGATGACCGTTTCCGAGGGAACGGTCTTTTTCAGCTTCGGCACCGCGAAGTATTCATCCTTGTTTTTCAAAAGCTCCTGCCCGTGTTCCTCATCAGCGCAGAAGGTAAAACCTGCCGCGATAAAGGGCCAGCTCAGTACATTGTATATCTCCTGCACAGCTCTCACCCCTCTGCCGTGATGAACACCAGTTCACCGTACTCTATAAGATCGCTGATCTCAGCCAGGGCGTGCTTTCTCAGCATTTCGGCCGAATGCACGCTCTGGATGCTGCCGCTGCCTGCCTTGACGGCTCCCGACTCGCTCATACAAAGAGCGCTGCCGGAGGCTGTTTCCAGGGCATACTCGTATGCTGCCTCACAGGCCGCGGCATATTCGCATCTGCCGGCCTGCTCCGGGGTGAGAGTTTCCGCAGTCAGCATACCCTCTATCTTTTCGGCGGCGCGGCTGCACATCTCGCTGTAAGCTTCATCTGCACCGATGCCGCTTATCCTCCCGAAAAGAGTCAGAACATTTGAAGTATCTATACTTGCCATATATCCTCCTTTTTATCTTAACGGGACGCTCTGCCTTTAAATGCACGGTGAAGGCAACCTCCTTCATTGTCCGCAGCCTGCGTCCCGGAAGAGATCATCCGCCGGCTCCCCTCTCCTCCCTCCCCGCCGGCGGATCAGTTATCCGTATATCAGGTCGTACCGGAGGTAAGTACCTTCACCGCTCCCGCTGTGAGGGCGGAGAAGCCCACAGTCACCGAGCAGGCGATCTCGTCGCACTGGGTGGAGATGAGCTTGTCAAAATCCACCACTACATCCGTGCCGTAGGCCATCTCGGCAGCACAGCTCTTGTCTATACCCACCACGTCGCCGTCTGTCACAGCAGAACACTTAACAATGGTCACGCCGTAGGGCGTCCTGACCTTTCCGCTGCTCATATAGTCCGACACGCAGTATTTCATCTCGTCCAGCGCGAGGATCTGCGCCATCATCGCAGGGCTGCATACCATAGTGGTCATATCCTTGTCGCCCATAGATGCCCAGAAGGCAGCCAGATCGGCATAGGTTATGCTGTCGCCGGAAATAGTGCTGGGAGTGATGTCATCGGTGAGAGTATCTACCGCCAGCTTGTTTACTGCCTTGGAGATCTGGGCGCCCAGGCTCCTGAGAATGACTCCGAAAGCCTCCAGTCTCTGCTTCCTGATAGATTCGTAGGTGCAGGAGAGCTTTCTTGCAAATTTGGTAAGCTCGGTCGCCTCGGAAGCAAGCTCCACATCGGTCACAGGCAGAGTCCCGCCCTGGCCGACTCCTGCGTCGGTGCCGTTGACGGTGACCGTCAGTCCCCTGAAGTCGATAGAATCGGTATAGGATACCGCCGCCACGATCTCCGGCAGGATAGAGGCATCGTTCATACCCTGCTTTATCATCCTTCTGACGTACTCGGGGAAGAGCACTGCCGACTCGGAGGAAGCGAAGAACTTCTCCACTCTGTCGCTGTCGGCTCCGGACACCTTTATATTGAAGCGCTTGAGCTGTCTTTCAAAGGCGTCGAGGCCGGCCAGCTCGGTGCCGGCGTAATTCTCGTCGGGATCCAGCTGTCTGAGTGCCTCGGTAAAGCTTTTGCCGGTGATGGAATAAAGGGACTTGTCAAGTTTAACGTTGTTGTACATATGCATTTCTCCTTTTTTTGTTGATAAAGTGTTTTCCGTCGGGAATGAATCCCCGCGGTGCTCATACCTTGAATCTGCCGTTGTCCGGGGCGGCAAGCTCGGGACGGGGCATGAAAAGCTCGCCGGCATCAGGCTCCGCATTGAAGCTCATAGCTTTCAGGCGGTCACGCATAGCGCACAGCTCGTCGAAGTCCAGCCTGTCAGTGAGGGCTTTCACTGTCTCTACTGCCATGATAGGCTTTACCGTGAAGCTGAGAGCCATTATCTCCCGCCTGAGCATATCGCAGGCAAGGGAGCTTATCTCCCTCTCCCTTTCCAACTGCTTCATTACCGCCGCCAGCTCCGACTGATCCCGGGGGCTTTCAGAAAAGCGCTTCGTGACTCCGGCCTCAGTCTGAGCAGGGATCGCCACAAAGGACCATTCATAAGCATCCGAAGGCTCCTCCAGGATGTCGCAGCAAATGCTGCCCTCGTATCTTCTCCCCTTGATGTGGCCGCAGGGGTCCTCTCTGCGGTCGCGGCCGCAGACAGAACAGACTCTCCTGCCCACCGAGCAGCTGACCGAGACCTCCTTTTTGATGCCGCCCTCGATCTCGGTGATGAGATCGCGGCTGCGCTCGGTGCGCATCATATAGGCTTCGGCGTAGAGGTATGTATAGACCTCCGAGCAGGCGGTGAGCCTGTTCTCGTCCCGTCTGACCTCACAGAAGCAGATGCGTGCCGTCTGGCCGGAGCTTCTGGCATCGTGGTCGAATATGCCTGTCTTGCCGAGGAAAAGCCCGCTGAGCTTTTCAAGTGCTTCGGCGGAGAACCTTTCCCCGTCGCGGTCGATCTCGTTGTCGCAGAGTACCAGCGGAAAGGCATAGACCTCATCTTCGGTGACAGGTCTTCTGGTGAAGCGGTTTATGCGTTCCAGCGTCGTTTCGTCAAAGTGAAATCCGTTATCCATATCATTCTCCCTCCTTTGTCTTTTCTTCCAGAGCGGCTGACTGGGCGTTGTAGAGCCTTGCTCTTGCAAGGGCCTCCTCGTCCTGGAGATTGATGTTGCCCCATTCCACCTCGCAGCTGCAGCTGTAGCCGGCAAGCCGCAGGAATGCGCAGCCTATCTTTCTCAGGACCGGGCTTATCAGCCGTCTGTAGTATTCAAGCTCGCTGGTGAGGATATCCGCCTGCTGCGAGCTCATGCGCTCGGTGCTCGACCAGTTGAGTCCCAGAAGGAAGGGGGGTATCGACAGTTTTGAGATCATCTGTTCCAGCAGCTGTCTGACGGGGATGTTGGTATCCAGCACCTGATTGTCGGCGCCGATGACTTTTATCCCGACATCACCCACGGCCACAAAGTCCTTGACGGTACCGCTGCGCGCACTTGCCATTCCGTCGGACCACTCTCTGGCGATGGCGGCGGCTCTCTCTTTGGCGAAGGCTGCATCGGCTTCGTTCACGGGCTTATAGGTCACAGCGTAGCGCACGTTCCCGACACGGTCGAAATTCTGTCCCACACACTCATATATCCTCATCAGTATATCCGAAAGGGCGGGTACTCCGCGGAGCACCGAAACTCCCTCGGGATGCTTTACCGACGGGTTCAACGTTGTGTAGAACCATCTCTGCCCGGCAGGCATTTTCACCTCTCTTTCGCTGCCGACGAGCTTGAATCTTATGTCAAGAGGATCTTTTCCTCTCTCCACGCGGAACACGGTGGGATCTGCGATGCACATGCCCTTGATCTGCCTGGTCTTTTTATCCACCGCTATGGTGCCCAGCGCCCTGCCGTAGGTCAGCAGGGTGTCGAGATAGAGGTCGGCGAAGGTCATCAGCGAACTGCCGGACATACCGACGCTGACCTCTCTCGAAAAGTCATCCAGCTCCTTCTGAGCCGCTCTGTTCGGGCACACCAGTCTGAAATCGTTGGTAAGGCGCTCGATCTTTCCGAAGCAGGCGTCGATGATGGGCACCTCGGCTCTCAGCGCCTCGTACAGCTCCGGCTCAAAGGAGCGTCTGTCCGGTGCGAGTCGGAATACTGTCCTCTCGGCGGAAAATGCTCCCGCAGGATCAGGGGTGTGCTGTCTGTTCTTTTTCTTTCTTGTAAGCAAAGCATCTTCTCCTCTCTGTCTGCACGCCGTTTGCGTGAGCGCTCATCCCCTCGGGGCGGATATGACGAAGAAGTCATCCCGGGTTTCTCTGAGGTATCCGCTCACAAAATACCTCACGTCATCCATTGCGTGGTCGTGCTCCTTTACGGGAGCATCGGCGCCGCCCTCGGACCAGCGGTACTGCCCGAACTCCCTGATGCAGTCGGTGCATCCGGCACAGATCATTATTTTCTCCGTGGCGAGGGCATCCGCCACACGCCTTATCCCGGAGAGCACGTCGTTTTTCGCAGCGGTGGCTTTGAACTTGCCGTGCCGCCTGATGCACTCGATAAAGGAGGCAGCGGACGGATCGCAGATGACCTGCTCGATCTCCAACCCGGCGCAGAGCTGCAGGAGCCCGGCGTAATGCTCCTCATCTGTGCGCTGGCTGCCCTCGCGGCGGGAGTCGTAATAATACTCCCTCAAACGGTACCACTTATCCCCGGACTGTCCCCACAGGCCGAAGCTGGAGGGGTTGACAGTGCCGTAGTCGCAGCTGACGGCATACCGCGTGAAATGCAGAGGGGGCTTCTCACAGATGTGTCTGGTGCGGTCGAACATAGGATATACGAGACCTTCGGTGCTCACCCATCTGCCCAGCACGAACCGTTCGTAAAACGCTCCCGTATAGAGTCTGCTGTAACGCTTTACGGTCTCGGAGTCGAGGGAGGGGTTATCGCGGAGGGTGAACCTGAGATACAGCAGACGTTTGCTCTCTGCCTTGTCTATCCATTCCCGCTTGAACCAATGCTCGCGGTATTCGGGGTTGCAGTTGAACCACAGTCTGGAACCTCTCACCGAGCAGCGGGCTATGGCCTGCTCGACGAAGCTCCTGGGCATAAGGGCGGCCTCGTCCAGCATCACTCCGGCGAGAGTCATGCCCTGTATCAGGGAGGCTGAACTCTCGTCGCGGCCGCCGAAGAGATAAAACCGGTTCCTGCTGTGGGCGAAGGATATCTCGATATAGTTTTTTGAGGGGAAGTCCTTCACCCGGAAGCCCAGCTTTACGGCTTCTCTGACAAGCGGCGTGACCAGGTTCCTGCGCACCGAGGTTATGGTCTTGCCGCAGAAGGCGAAGTCGTGTCCCGTAAAGGACACACTGGCCCAGGTCACGAAGGAGATGCTCATTATGAAGGTCTTGCCGGAGCGGACTGCACCGTCGCAGATTATTCCGTCATAATGGCCCTCTCCCCGGTATTTCCACCAGTTGAGGACGGTCTTCTGCTTTTTGGAGACTGTAAGGCCGTTCGGAAGGCTGACGGGAGTTTTCTTCTTAGTCATCTGTCTCACCGCCCGAAGGATCATCGCTGCCGTCGCCGCTGCCGTAGATGAGTTCCACAAGACTTTTGGCCTTTCTCTCGCCGGACTCGCTCTCGTCCAGTTCATACAGGCGTTCGAGGGCTTTCTGTCTATCGTAGAACTTGATCTCGACTCCGCCGCCCTTGACCTTTTTGATCTCGCTGACGTTATAAAGGTCGGCCCGGGAGAGCATATCCTCAGTTACCTCCTCCGAGAATGCGAGGGCGACGGCATCGTTCACCCGCCCGTAGGCAAGGCGCTCCAGTCCGGCGCGGATGTCAGTGCCGGAGCAGTTCAACGCCTCGCGCTGGCGCTCTATCTGTTTTCTTATGCTGCGGCGCGCCAGGAGCCTTGTGCCGTCCCGCCTTGCCCGGGAGGGTGCGACTCCGGCATCTATGGCGGCATCCTCGGCGCTGCCCCTCTTTATTACTCCCAGAACAAAATCTTTTATATCGATAAGATCCATATTGTCCTCCTTGTCGCTTCGTTCGTTATACCCCTTCACTTATAGTCGAAAAAGGCCGAAAAGTTGCATATAAAATATGCAACTTAAATGAAATATGTCTAAGTTAAAACAAAAATCGTAATATCGCACAGTTTTGATGTGCCAAAGCTGTGCAATATTACGAAGAAAATGGAAGATATTTCAATTTGTTTTTTGCTGATCTTAGTCAGACGGCCGGCCCTGTGCCGGGTTAAATAGGGAGATTTTTTGGACTCTTTAAAAATGAGAGAAAAGCTCTTGACAAAAGCGGCTTGTTGTGGTATAATAATTTAGTCACCGGATAAGCGGACAATATGGACAGGTGTCCGAGTGGTTTAAGGAGCCGGTCTTGAAAACCGGTGATACGGCAACGTACCGTGGGTTCGAATCCCACCCTGTCCGCCAATATTCTTTTACAACCAGCACTTTGCGGATTTACCCAAGTGGTGAAGGGGCTCCCCTGCTAAGGGAGTAGGTCTCGAAAGGGGCGCGAGAGTTCAAATCTCTCAATCCGCGCCAATATTTTAAGCTCTCAAACAGCGTATTTGCGCGGCTTGGGAGTTTTTCTTTTTGCGTGAAAAACGGTTTTGTGCGTTGTTTGTGCGTTACTGCTTCAAAAAATTGAAAAAATGAGCGGGCTTTGAAGATCATCAAGCCCGCTTTCGTTATGTCCTTATTCAGTTTATGCCTGCTTTGCTTCCGTGTCAAGCTGACCGTCAAGCATAGCAGCCAGGGCAGCAGATGCAGCCGCTTCCGCTGACTGTATTTCGTGAGCGTATATTGACATTGTTGTAACTGCTGTCGAATGTCCGAGCAGGGCTTGAACCGTTTTCGGGTTTGCGCCGCTGTTGATTAAAAGTGTAGCGTTCAAGTGCCGCAGACTGTGAATTGATACGCGGGGCAGTCCGTATTGATCGCAGAATTTTGAAAAGAATGAGTAAGGTGTTGACATTGACATTTGAGAGCCGCTGTCTGTTGTAAACAGCAGTCCTTGCTTGTTGCTCCAATAGTCGCCGTATTGGAGAGCGGCAGAGAGCTGTTCGTTTTTCAGCTGCCGCAGGATCAGAATAACTCTGTCCGATACTCTGACAGCACGCTTTGACTGCGCTGTTTTGGGGTCTGTGTAGTAATATCCTTTTGCCTTGCTCCAATGAGCCGAGCGGTTGATCTGAACAACGCCCGTTTCAAAATCAATGTCTTTCCAGGTCAAGCCGAGGATCTCACCGAGCCGGAAGCCGCCGTATATAGCAAGATTGAAAAAGGCTCTGTATTTCAGCGGGGCGTGTTCGTCAAGCAGCTGCAAGAGCTGCTGAGTCTGTTCGATAGTTAGTATTTTGTGTTCCGGGGCGCTGACTTTCGGCAGCGTGCAGTTTGTGCAGGGATTGACAGCTATTTCACCGATCTTTACGGCATAGCTGAAAACTGTTGAAAGAAATCCGTGATAGCCGCGCACGGTCTTTGCTGAAAGCTTGCTTTCGTCCGTGATCCTGTCGAAAAGGGCTTCGGGCTTCTTCCCGAGAGCTTCGGAGATCTTTACAGCGCTGTTCCATACTATGTGCCCGCCACCGTAACAGCTGCGCACACAGTTTGCGGAAACGCCTGCACGGGCAGCGAATGCCTTTTGTGTTTCTCCCGTTGCTTTTATGAGGGCTTCAAGGTCTTTTCTGCACTTGCCGAGGGGAGTAGCGAGCCGTTCGTCTGCAAGCCATATCAAAAAGCGGTCAATGTCTGCGGTCTTTACTCTGTCAATGCGCAGATGTCCGAGCCTTTCAAAGATACGCGGGCAGAGTGTGCGGTATTTCTTTATTGTTGAAGCTGTCAGCGCCGTTTCGTGAACGGTGAACCAATCTTCAATGAATGCTTGCAGCTTCCGGGCGTTGACGATCCTGCCGCCCGCGCAGGCTGCTTCAAAGTCTGCTGCGGCTTTATTCAAAGCCCGCTCTGTCTGCTTATCTGTCATATTATCCCGGGGCGGCTTCCAGGTCATTGACTGTGTGATCTGCTTCTTGCCGTCTGCGGAATAGCCGCAGCTGACGCGGATCAGATAGCTGCCGTTTTTTCTCTTTGTGATCTGAGCCATTGTTTCAAGCTCCTTTCAATAGTATTTGTATTTTCGTTCAAGGTCTTTATACTTCTTGTATTCTTCCGTATTTATTCTTTTATCGAGAGAGTTTAAATAAGCGGTTATTATTTCCTGTATAGCAAAACGAGCATTTTGCACCCGGTCATTGTGGATTTTTAGATAATCGTATAAATTTATATCATTTTCGTTTGGGTTGTATTCAATACCTGTTTCTTTGCAGTATTCTTTATAAAATGTTTCATCTTCTTTTAATGCGGGATCATTTTCAATATCTTCATGCATTTGTAAAAATTGACTGCTGCCGCCCATTACTATTTTTATATTTTCGGTTATTTCTTCAATTATTTCCGAGCTGATAAATTGTTGATACGCTTGAAACAAAGTAACATCGTTATATGGGTGACTGTCATTTTTCATTTTTTCAGTACTTGACTTGATAGCAAGCACGGTTTTTTCATCAAGTCCGAGGAAGCTGCAAACCATTTCAACTGAAAAGTCTGCTGATTTAACATCTGAAACGCCCGTTAACCAGTTTATCGAAACATTATAAGCTTTTGCTATTTTATCAAGTTGTGCGGTGTTCGGGATCATTCCGCTTAACCAATTTCCGACACTTTGCCGAGTTGTGCCGATCTTATCAGCAATATCTTGTTGTGTTGCTGTTTCACCTGTAAGCTCTTTGAAACGTTGCAAGAATTTACTGTCATTATCGTTTGAAACTCTTTTTGCTTTTGCCATTATCAAAGCACCGCCTTTGCAAATATATTTACTTTTGATTACAAAATAGAAAACTCTCTTGATTTTCTTTTCTTTGTGTGTTATTATCATTATAGCAAGCAAATTTGCATTTGTCAAGAGAAAAGAAAAATATTTTACGTCAAGACGAGAAAGGGGTGAAACAATGAGCGAAAAAGTCAATTCGGTAATTGATGAAAAAGAGATCATCAACGCAAAGCGGGCTTATAAAAGAGCATGGAGAGCCAAAAACAAAGAAAAGGTCAAGGCCGCAAATGAGCGCTTTTATAAAAAAATCGCTGAAAAACTTGCTACCGAGCAGGAAGCCGAGCAAACAGGCGAACAAGCAGCGGAACCAAAAGCCGAGTAAAAATAAAAACGCCCGCTTGAAATGCCGGAAACATTCAAGCAGGCCGCAGGGGAAAGCCCTGCAAGGAAACGCCAGGGAAATTATAAAGCGTTCCTGCTGTTATTATATCACATTTACAGCGGGAAAGCAAGAGCGAAAGAGGGTTTTTCAATGAATGATTGTGTTATCCAGGCATTGCCGAGAATGAGAACTATAAAAGCCGCCGCAGCTGAAACGGGGCTTGCCGTGTTCTTTGTTAGACAGCTTATCAAGAAAAGAAAGATCAAGTTTGTTTGTGCGGGGCGAAAGTATCTTGTAAACCTTGACAGCCTTATATCATATCTTAACGAGGGCGAGGGGGTGAACTAATGATAAATTTAGATATGTTATATTCTTTGATCCCGTGGGGCGGTGAGAATGCCAAACCGGGGAAAGCACTTGCAAAAGAAATAGGCTGTGAATACAGAGCTATCACCGAGGGCGTGAGCCGCTTGCGGAAGCGCGGTGAGATCATCTGTGCAGACAGCCGGGGCTTTTTCAGACCGTCAAGCATTTCGGAGATCGAGCATTTTGTTCGTTCGATGAAGTCCCGAAAGCGGGAGATTGAGGCCGCAGTTAAGAGCGCCGAAAGGCTGTTGCATGAAATGGGGGGTACATAATGCCCGAAAGAGATTACCACAGAGATAACAAGTCTTTTTTGATATATAAAGATTGGAAAACCGCTGTGGATCTGTTAAGCAATGAACAGGCGGGAGAGCTTTTCAAGGCTCTCTTCGCCTTTGCTGTAAACGGTGAAAGCACACAAACAAATGATGCTGCTTTTGATGCTCTGTTAAACATAATGTTCCAACAGATTGAGAGGGACGGGGAAAAGTTTGAAGCTGTGTGTCAAAAACGTTCCGAAAATGGTAAAAAAGGCGGCAGACCGAAAAAGCAAACGGATAATAACAAAAGCAAAAAAAGCAAAAGGTTTTTTGAAAAAGCTAAAAAAGCCGATACAGAAACAGATACAGATATAGATACAGATATAGAGAGTGTTTCGGCTACGCCGAAAAAGTCCGCGCCCGTTCGTCACAAATACGGAGAATATAAAAACGTTCTTCTTTCCGATGAAGAAGCAGACAAACTCCGCGCCGATCTTCCGAACGGACAGTTTGAAAGATACATTGAAAGCCTTTCCGGGCATATTGCAAGTAAAGGGGCAAGCTATAAGAGCCATTACGCTACAATTCGCAATTGGTATAAGCGAGATCAAGAAAAGAGCGCCGCGCCGCCACAGAGTAAGCTACAGACCGGAAGATATGATAACAGCAATGCGTCTTATGATCTTGATGAATGGGAAAAGTATGCAAAAGACTTTGATCCAGGAGCTGAAACAATGTAAAAAAATGCTGTTTTTCACATGATAATATATAAAATAATGCATATTTGTTTTGATTATACGCATATTCGCAAAGCGTGTTTTAAATACGGACACCGGTGTCCGGGGCAGCTCCGCAGGATCATTTGAAAGAGAGGTGAAACGCTTTGAAATCGTCTGAAACGCTGTTCAATGAGATGTTAGCCGAGTGTTTTTCTGATGATCCCGAAAGAGAGGGGGATTTTATAAACGCTGACGGGGTGCTTTGCTGCGGTGTTTGTGGGGAGCCGAAACGTCAGCGAACAGGGCTTGAACATCTGCCTTTCCGCTCCGTTCCTTGCCGCTGCAAGCGTGAAAAGAAAGAACAGAAAGTGAGCGGGCTTCAAACAGTCCCCCCGGGGATTGCTGATTTTTAGGGGCTTCCGGTCACGACCGACTGCCCCCCGCTGAACACAAAAAACTCCCTTTTCTGAAAACGAGGTGTAAAATTATGGGTCAAAAAGCAGTACCGGCGGCATTGAACCGCAAACATTTAACGAAAGCAGAGCGTGAAAAAAGAAGCTCTGCCGAAAACAAACTACGAGGAACAGCAAACAAAATCCGACGTCCCGGGGATCTGACGAAAGAACAAAAGAAATATTTTGCTTTTTTCGTCAAGCTGCTTTCTCCGTCTGAAATATTAAGCTCTATGGATGTTGAAATACTTCGGAGTGCTGCCGTCAGCGCTGACCGTGTTCATTATATGAATGCAGAAATAGACAAAGACAAAACTTTGCTGAAAAGCGCTCCCTATATGTCAGCACTAAAGTTTTATACAATCGAGCTTAACCGCTGTTTGATCGAATTAGGAATGACGCCGCAGGCGCGGGCGAAATTGGCGTTATCAGCAAAAGAAAGCGAGGATCCTTTAATTGCTGCGCTGACAATGAATGACGAAGAAGATGAAGAAGATGAGGAAGAATAAAATTATTTCTTGTCTGCCGCCTTGCTCTGTGCGCTGCTGCACAGCTCCAGGAGCTGCCGCAGCTTCCGAGGGCGTGAGATTATAGGCCGTGAGCGTCAGAGCGTCACAGGATGCCGCCGAGAGCGTCTGCGGGTGAGCTGCCGATCTTTCCGGAAGTGCCTGCCGCCTTGCTCTGTGAGCTGCTGACAGGCTCTGAGGGCGTGAGATTATAAGCTGAGAGGATCAGAGCGCCGCAGGAAGCCGCCGAGAACGTCTGCGGGTGAGCTGTTGATCTTCCGAGCCGGGGAAATGCGACACCGGTGTCGCTTATATAGTCGAATGGGTTTTTTACCATTAAAACCGATTTTTATATCACCGGTGTTACATATCAGAGCGAGAGCGCCCGCCGATGCTCCCGCACTGTGAATTATTGACTGTTTGCTTTCTTCCGCTGCCGTTGCTCTCTTATTCCTTGAATACGTCCCGCGTCATATATTGCCGCTGCTATGAAAGCAAGTGCCAAGTTCTGTATAAAAAGGGGTGCAGCTGGGGGACAATACTTTTCTATGATCGCAATAGCTCTCTCTACGCTTTCGGTGGTTCCTGCTTTCTTAACTATCCTTGTGGCTTCTTCGGGTGTAATCAGTTCGGGGGGCGTGTCCTGCTTTTGTACCATAGTTTTTTACTCCTTTCGTCTTTTTGATCTGTTCGGGGGCTTCCGACAGTATAATTATATCATATAGCCGTGTATACGTCAATGAACAAGCTGTATAAAAGTATAGCCGTGTATTTGTATATAATTCATATAGCCGTGTTCGCTTATATATGCTATAATAAGCAAGAGAGGGGGCGCACAATGTGACAAGCTATGACGAAAAGGCGAAAGCAAGAACGATGAAGTATATGAAAGAAAAGCGTGATAAACTTACACTTAATCTTCCGCGCGGAGATAAAGAACGATACAAGGCGCACGCGGAGAGCAAAAACAAGAGCTTGACCGGGCTTATTGTCGAGCTGCTTGAAGAAGATATAAAGAAAACCAAATAATCAAAGCAGGCTTTGTGCAGTGAATTGCAAGCCCGCTTTTGTTATTTTCTTCAATTTGGGGACAACGATGTCCCGCAGTCCACCAATCTCCGAGCCGATCAGAGTGAAAGCGCCCGCCGATCAGACCGGGACCCGGGTTCCGCCTTGCTCTGTGCGCTGCTGCACAGCTCCAGGAGCCGCCGCAGGGCGTGAGGGCGTGAGATTATAGGCCGTGAGCGTCAGAGCGTCACAGGAAGCAGCTGCAAGGGGCTGCGGGTGAGTTTCGGGGACAACGATGTCCCGCAGCGCTGCCGATCTCTGCACAGGATCAGAGCGAGAGCGCCCGCCGATCTTTCCGGAACTGTTTGCCGCCTTGCTCTGTGAGCTGCTGACAGGCTCCAAGAGCCGCCGCAGGCTCCGAGGGCGTGAGATTATAAGCTGAGAGGATCAGAGCGCCGCAGAGAGCCGCCGAGAACGTCTGCGGGTGAGCTGTTGGGGACACCGATGTCCGCAGCGCCGCCGATCTTTCCGGAAGTGCCTGCCGCCTTTACTCTGTCAGCTGCTGCAAGGCTCCAAGAGCTGCCGATCTTCCCGGAACTGTCTGCCGCCTTGCTCTGTGCGCTGCTGCACAGCTCCAAGAGCC
>JAFXRI010000083.1 GCA_017526445.1 Ruminococcus sp.
AAGGAGGTCTATTATGGCAAATATAACCAAACGTGGCAAAACATATTCTATCCGTGTATCCTGTGGGTACGACAGCAAAGGCAAGCAGGTCATCCAGTCTATGACATGGAAACCCGAGCCGAACATGACTGCAAGGCAGATTGAAAAGGAACTGAACCGACAGGCGGTAATGTTTGAGGAAGCCTGCAACAGAGGATATCAGAGCAGGGCGGTCAAGTTTGAGGTGTTCGCTGAGGAATGGTTTGAAAGCTATGCGAAACCCAACCTCAGAAATACTACATACGAGAGAATGCTCCAGCTGCGAGGCAGGGCTTACGCCGCTATCGGTCATCTGAGAATGGACAAGATCACTCCCAGACAGATACAGGCATTCGTGAACACCTTGTCTAAGGACGGAGCGAACGAGCGCACAGGCAAGCCACTTGCTCCGAAAACTATCCGACACAATCTCAGCTTCATCAGCGATGTGTTCAGCTATGCGGTGAAAATGGGCGTAGTGAGCGATAATCCCTGTTCAAAGGTGACGATACCAAAAGCGCAGCCCACGGAGAAGAAAATCTATACTTTGGAGGAGGTTGAAAAGTTTTTGACCCTGCTGAATGACGAGCCGCTGAAATACCGCACTTTTTTCAACATTATGATTTACAGCGGATTCAGGCGAGGCGAGATGCTGGGGCTTGAATGGAAAGATGTGGATTTTGAAAACAACGTCATAAGTATCCGCAGGACGAGCAATTACACCGCCAAGCAGGGAGTATATACCGATACGACCAAAACCAGGCGCTCGCAGCGTTCACTGAAATTCCCGCAGGAGATAATGGATATGCTCAAAGAGTATAAGGAGGAACAGGACGAGCAGGCTTTGAAGTACGGTGACAAATGGATCGAGACCGACAGGCTCTACACAAAATGGAACGGTGCTCCTATGCAGAACGGCACACCCTACTTCTGGCTCGGAGAGTTCTGTGAGAAGCACGATCTTCCGTTTTACGGTCTGCACAGTTTCAGGCACCTGTTCTGTTCAATGCTCGTGAACAATGGCGTTGATATTGCAACGGTTTCGGGCGCTATGGGACATTCCTGCATCAGTACGACGAGCAACGTGTACTGCCATATGATCGGTGACGCGCAGGCAAAGGTTTCCAAGGCGGTTTCAGATTTTCTAAATTTCCGCAAGAAGAAAGAACAGAAGAGCCCTGCATAAAGTTGTTCATTATTATAATGAACAAGCAAAGAACAAAAGGATTTTCAGGCAAAACAAAAAGCCCCAAAACCGCGCATCTGCGCGATCTCGGAGCTCGGTGCTTGGTGACCCGTACGGGAATTGAACCCATGATTCCGCCGTGAAAGGGCGGTGTCTTAACCTCTTGACCAACGGGCCAAAAAGGGGAACAGCATTGGTAGCGGCAGGTGGACTTGAACCGCCGACCCCCTGGGTATGAACCAAGTGCTCTAGCCAGCTGAGCTATACCGCCATATAGCTGTTCCCCATAGCGACTAATTTATTATACACTATCCTGATCGATTTGTCAACCTTTTTTTGAAATTTTTTTAGATTTTTCTGTTTCTTGATGAGTCCCTGCGTTACGCAAGCTTCACGACAAGAGTCACAGCGAAATTCCCGTCCCTGATCTCAGCATATACATCTCCGCCCATCAGCGACATCAGACGCTTGCATATGAACAGCCCCAGTCCGTTGCCCTGCACCTTCGCCGAGTTGCTTCCGCGGTGGAAGCTCTCGAAGATCTGCGTCAGTTCCTTCTCTTCCAGCGAGCATCCTGTGTTGACCACGGTAATGAGCTCGCAGCCGTCCATCCGATCAAATTCCAGAGCTATCTGCCTGCCGTCGCTGTACTTTATCGCATTCTCCACAAGGTTCTGCAAGCACTCTCCCAGACGGTCCGGATCACAGGACAGTATGCAGTCGTCATACTCTCCGACGAGGAATTCCGTGTGCGACATCTCAAGCTGCGTCTCGTATCTTGCCTCGATCTTGTGAATGACCGCGCTAAGGAACACTTCCCCGTCAGTGATCTCAAAATTCATAAAATCCTCGCTGGCCGATCTCGAGATCTGCGCCACAAAAGCCTCTATCTCATCTGCACGCTTGTTTATGCTCGCCGCCGCTTCACGCCGTCTCTGCTCGTCGTTGTAAAGCCCCTTCTCCAGGGCCTTCGCGTTGAGCTTTATCGCCGAGAGCGGCGTTTTAATGTCGTGCGAGAGCGACAGCAGCAGCAGCTTCTTGTCCCGCTGCATCGAGATCTCTTTCTTCCGGCTGTCCTCTATGCTCTCCCGAAGCATATTAACTCCCCAGGTGAACTTTCCGAAATACCTGCTCTTTTCCTCCGGTATCCGAACAGCGAGATTTCCCTTTGCCAGTTCCTGAGGAATATCGTTCAGCCTGGAAAACGGCACAACAATGTGTCTCCTGATGTAGCACAGCATCACCGCAGACAGCACCAGTATCACTCCGAGCACAGCGTTCACCGCGATGACGTCCCTCACCCCGTTGTCAATGCTGTATTCCACACGGTACAGCTTCCCTTCCGACTCGATCACCAGATAGTGCTCGTTGGAGATGTACAGCCTACCATCACCCTCTGGATATACTCCCGTCAGATGCGGATACCGTGAAAGGTCATAGGTCCCCGTTTCAGTCAGTTCGTCACAAAGCTTCTTCGCCTCAACGCGGTATGCACCGTTCTCAGTCTCCCTGCTGCTGATAAGATAGATATTCACCCCCGCAGCTATCAGAACAAACACTGCGGCGAATACGATAACAAGTCTCCGGAAAGCCTTCATACGAACTTATACCCCACTCCCCAAACGGTCAGCAGGCGCTTCGCCTGTTTGGGATCGTCACCCAGCTTCTGCCGCAGACGGTTGATATGAACGTGTATGGTCTGCAGTTCCGAATCGCTGTCGCTGCCCCATACCGTATTGAAAAGATACTCTTTCCTGAGAGCTTTTCCTTTGTTCTCCACCAGCAGAGCCAGCAGTTCAAATTCCTTCGCCGGGAGTTCCACCGGCACGCCGTCTATGACTGCGGTCTTGTCAACAAGATTCAGCGTCACTCCGTCTGCCGAGATCATCTCCTGCTGATACCTGCGCTTGAATATCCCCTTTATTTTTGCAATAAGGATATCGATATCATATGGCTTCTCTATATAGTCATCCGCACCAAGTCCCAGGCCGTTGAGCTTGTCCTCCTTGTCTGTGCGGCAGCTGACAATAAGTATCGGGGTATCGGCGTTCTCTCTCAGCTTGGAGCACACCGCAAAGCCGTTCACGTCCGGCAGATTGATGTCCAGCACCACCAGCTTCGCACCGTAGCGTTCAAACAGCTGTAAAGCCCTGTCACCGCTGTCCACGGCCGAAACAGTATAACCCTCCGCCCGCAGGAAATCCGTTAGCAGAGAGCTCAGCTCCCTGTCGTCCTCAACGATCAGTATATCGGTCATAAGATGATCACCTCTGATCCTATTATATCACAAAGATCTCAAATACACAATACCGAAACCGAAAACTCCCGGTGCAGATGCCGTTACTTCACCAGCCCTGTTCCATAAGCCAGTTGCTCAGCTCCCTCTCGCGGGTGCGAAGATCGGTCTCGCTGCCCCCGAAGCTCCCCAGCACCTTTTCTGCGACTATGCCGCCGTCTATGAGATACAGCACACGGCTGCACTTCGCCGCCACTTTGGGATCGTGGGTGACGCACATTATCGTCGTTCCGTCACGGTTCAGCATGAGCAGTTCGTTCATCACACTGTCCGAGCTTGAACGGTTCAGCGCACCGGTAGGCTCATCCGCAAAGATTATCTTCGGCGAGTTTATCACGCTTCTCGCTATGCAGGCACGCTGCAGCTGACCGCCCGACACCTCATTGATGTCGTTGCTGCTCACATCGTCTATACCCAGGCGGTGCATCAGAGCACGCCCCCGTTCTTCCGTCTTCCTGTGCGACTCGGTGTTCTTCTTCGAGCTCACCGCCGGAAGGATGATATTATCCAGCACAGAAAGATTCTTCAGCATATACATCTGCTGGAATATGAACCCCATTTCATCCAGTCTCAGCTGTGAAAGCTCCTTCTCCCCGAGCTTCGTGATGTTTCTCCCGCAGAAGTTCACCTCCCCCGAGGTCACCCTGTCCATCCCGGAGATGCAGTACAGCAGCGTGCTTTTTCCCGAGCCGGACGGCCCCATTATAGCCGTCATTTCACCCTCGGTGATCTTCAGGTCTATGTTTTTCAGTACATTGTTCTGATGCTTGTTCACTATGTATGTCTTACAGAGATTCTTAGCCTCGATAACTGTATTCGATACGCTCATAGTTTATTCTCCTGTTCCTGATGATCTGTTATTCAATGCTCGCCGTGTCGGAAGACTTTATGGTCTTCATATAAAGTGCCGTCAGTGCCGAGCAGACCACCGAAGTCACTGCTACGATCATCGGGTGCAGCACGAATACCTCAGCAGCATTGTAATCAGCCGTCACCCCTGTGATGTCGCCTATCATCGAGAATATCCAGTCCAGCACGGCAGAGCTCAGAGGGAGCATCGCTGCCGAAGCTATCGCCCCTGCAAGCACCGAGATAATAACAAATCTGAGGATGTGCTGCAAAATGATCTTTCCGTCACTGATACCCACAGCCTTCATCAAAGCGATCTCACTTTTTTCCTTTGAGATGAAGCTCCTTTCGGTCAGCACCACGGTCAGCGCCGTGACGATCGCCGTAAGTATCATCATCATCTGCTTCATAGATTCCATCGTGCTGGAAAGTCCCGTGATCTTTTCTACCGTCTCTCTGTTGGAGAAAACTTTCTCTGAGCCGAAAAGCATTTTAAGCTCTGCTATATATTTTTCCGCAGCTTCATCGCTTCTGTCACCGATGAGCTTTACCTGCAGGCCGAAGGTATTGTCTATCTTGTCTGCATCGTGCTCGTACTGCGAGCATATCCTCGCTGTCTTGCCTCCGCCCATAAATGACGAGAAGGAACCGGTTATCATAAGTTCCCGCTCGACACCGCCGATGGTCATCTTTACACGGTCGCCTATCCCGGCACCGATCAGCTCCATAGCTCTTCGTGTCATAACGACCTCATCAGGCTTTGTCGCATTGCAGCCCTCATCTGTTATGTAACCGTCATCATCCCCGCCGGCTGTTATCAGATAAGTGATCATTGCTTTTTTTCCGTCCTTGACGGTCTCGTACTGCGCTCCTATGGATATTGATGCCTCCGCGGGGATATTTTTTTCTCTGAACAGCTTATTGTACTTTTCCACCGTTTTTTTCATGCCCTTGCCGGCGAAAACATCCTCCAGGCTCGTTATATCTCCTACAGTTATATCACTGTCGGGTATGCCGAAGTAATTTACGATATTGTTGCTTTTAAGCGTCCTGGAAAAGACCGATATACTCGTTACGAGGAGTATGCACAGCGCGAATACCAGAGTAATAATGATAAACTGTCTGGGAGCGCTCAGCACATCGTTTAGAGCCATAAATCCTGTCGTCGGCAGTTTGGATCTGCCAAGGTGCAGGATGCTCTTTTTCCCGAACCGTTCTCCCGTCTGCCCGCAGCGTACCGCATCTATCGGCGAGAGCTTCTTTATCCTCCTCGTGCAGAAGTAGCAGAACAGCATCATCAGTACAACTATCGCCACCGAACTGATAAGCCCGTTTATCATACTGCTTCCCTTGTCGAACACTATATTCATCGAGATATTCTCCAGCATCGACGACGATAAAGGGATCGACAGGAAGAAACCGGCAACAGCACCGATCACTGATATCGCCAGATACTTTGTTATGTAAAGCCGACGTATCCTTCCGTTGCTGATACCCACCGCCTTCATAACGCCTATCTCGCGGAACTCCTCGCTTATGGTAAAACCTATGGTATATCTCATCATAACGAAGCCCGCTGCCATAAGCACGATGCTTATGACCATCATCAGATAAGCCGCGATCATATCGTATAAGTAGATATCCTTGCGTTCATCGCGTGTATCGCACCATGAGTCTCTTTGGTCCTTGAATCTGTCAGCCACAGCCTCGGTATCGTCCGTTTCGATAAACAGGTATTTCGATGCCCAGCTTTTGAAGACCGGATCCTTTTCACACTTTCTGAAATCCTCCTCATTGAGCATCAAATAGGGATACTCAGTGGAGCTCTGGCCGTAAACAACAGGCTTGAACCGTCCCATAAATCTGAGCGGGAGCTCGGTCTCACCTATCCTGATGACCACCGTGTCCCCCTTATTCAGGCCGGAGTCCTGTGTAAAGATCAGCGAGGCGTAAAACTCTCCTTTTGCGGGTTCAGCAAGTACATTGTCGTCCTCATCGAAGTAGGTTATCGCCCTTTCGCTGCTGTTCATCAGCCGTGCGATATTGGTGAAGTTGTCAAACTTTTTTCCGTTGAGAGTAAAGCATCCCGAATCCAGCACAGTCAGATGATGCTCCACCTTCATGCTTTTTACCTCGGGCAGCTTTGCCGCCTGCTCGTCGATATCCGAGTCGTACGCACATTGGATGATAAGATCGGGTACATCAGCCATATCGAAATAGCTGTCGATGCCGCCTGTCACAGCGAAGATGCTGCTCACGCTTGCCGATGCGAACATCGAGCACATAATGACAAACAGCAGGAGAACTATATTCATCGTTTTCTTACGTTTAAGGTCTTTTTTCAGTATTCTCCATAACATACCGATACCCCGTTTCATTTTATTGCTTTAATGATAGCATATCAATTCTAAACAAGTCTTTAACTTTCCTCCTGCTCATCATTTAAGAGGTATCAGCAAAAGAGCGGACGCTGCGCCCCGTTAGGGCTGCGTCTGCGGCAAAGAATAAAAATTCCCGACGGATCCCATTGTCTTTCTGCGAAAGCCATAGGCGGGTATTATCCATATTGTATGACCGGGTGCAATCCGGCAGCTCTTTACAGCTCCGCATTTTACAATTAGTCTTTGCTAACTTCCGGTAACATATGTGTAAACTTTTTTATGGATCCTCTCACCCCAAAAATGCAAAAATATTCTCCCGCATCAAATACAATACTATTGACATATCCCCGCAGATATGTTATTATATGCCTAAATAATATTGTATAAGGAGGATAAAATATGAAACGATATAAAATTATTGCCGCCGCTCTTATCGCAGCCCTTGCCCTCGCATCCTGCGGAAGCACTGACAGCAAAAAAGACAGCTCAGCTGCCGAGGTATCTTCTGCCGCTGCCGCGGAAAGCTCATCCGCGGAAAGCTCATCCGCAGAAACTTCGCCCGCACCTGAGAGCACCGCAGAAAGCCTTGCAGACAGTGCTGCCGAAAGCACTCCTGATGCTCCGTCCTATAAGAGCATCAAGCTGATGACTCTCGGCGACTCAATAACTGACGGTTTCTGGCTCGAGGGCGGCTACCGTGTCTTTCTCTGCAATAAGCTGGAGGAAAACGGTCTCTCGCAGTATGTGGATTTCGTCGGCAGCAACCACAGCGGTGCATGCTATGACAACGACCACGAAGGCTATACCGCCTATGCCATTGAAGGCTTCAGCCGCGTCAAGGGCTCAGGCACCCGCTCAGGCATAGCCAAGAAAACTCCGGAAAAGATCAAGGAGTTCCAGCCCGACGTCCTTACCCTGATGATCGGCACCAACGACATCCTCTCTCAGTACGATCTGGACAATGCGGGCAACAGACTCGAATCTCTCGTGGATTCCTGCTTTGAAAACCTCCCCGAGGGCGCAAAGCTCTACCTCGCCTCCCTTCCCGATATGGACGCGAATGACAAGACCTACATAGACGAGAAGAAGTTCACCGTGGAAACGATGGACGAAATGATAGCCTCCTTCAATGAAAAGGTCAAGGCTCTCGTTGAGAAAAAACAGAGCGAGGGCAAGAACATCGAGTTCTGCGACGTACATTCCGTACTCACCAAAGCCGACCTCTATGACGGTGTTCACCCCAGCGAGGAAGGCTACAAAAAACTTGCTGACTACTGGTATGACATAATAGTCAAGTACATCTCGCAGTAGCCCCTGACCAGATAATAAACAGGACCGGCCGAATGGCCGGTCTTTTGCTGTAAGTACTTTTGTATTATCTGCCTCTGCGTCTTCTGTCCTTGTCCGGATGCTGCTTGTAGTATTCCTGCTTGTCCTTGTACATAGCCCCGTCAGCATCGACCATCACTTTGATGATGTCATATTCGCCCGAGCAGAATTTGCTCCCCACAGCAAAGCTCACATCGGCGGTGCTGTCTGAAAGAGCCCTCAGCTGCGCCACCTGCTCATCCAATTTCTCAGCCGTGATCCCGGGACAGAATACCACGAACTCGTCTCCGCCCGCACGGTATATCTCATAGTCTCCGAAAGCGAGTTTCAGGATAGAAGCAGACCTCCTGAGAAGCCTGTCTCCAGCACTGTGTCCCTCGGTGTCGTTTACGATCTTCAGTCCGTTCAGGTCAGCATAAACTATGCCGATCCTCTCCGGCAGAGCCTCCTCCCCCGAAACAAGAGCATCCACGCGGTCGTTCATAGCGTTGCGGTTGTTCACCTGTGTCAGAAGATCTATGGTGCTCTTCTCCTCCAGACGGGATACAAGCTGATAATTGACTATGAACGCCGCTGTCACGAAAGATGTCAGTTCCAGAGTCTCCTTTATCTGCATCATCCTGGATGTATCATAGTTCGCCGCCCAGATAAATCCCACGAGCATCTGCTTGAACCTTACGGCGTAGAGTATGATGTTCCTGATCCCGTGTCTGCAAAGCGAGCCGTACCATACCGGATCTCTCTCCCTGATGACATCCAGATCGTTCAGCAGCAGACAGTCACTCAGTGCAAGATCCTTTTCCCATTGCTCTGCGATCTCGATAGGAGTGCGCCCCATCTCCCCGGCAAAAGTCTCAAGGTAATCGCTTTGTATGCCGGTCTCATTTATGAGGAAGCATTTCCGGCTTGTCTTATCCACAGTATATACCGAGCACTTCTCTGCCCCGCAGACACCCTTTATCTCCTCAACTGCCGCCGCCATAGACTGGAAGAAATCCTGATTCTCGTGCAGCCTGATGCTTATGTTCATAACAGAGTTTGAGACCTCGGTCGAGCGCTGCGTCATCGAATCCGAATCAGCCTCCGGCGAGAAGGTGGCGATATACAGGCAGTAAACTGTCCTTGAACCGTCATCATTCCTTGCTGCGGCCGCTTCGGCAGAGATGCTCCCCGGCTCTGTCACCGGAAGATAAAAGCCTTTCAGCCATCCGCCCCTCGCATTCACATAGGAATACAAAGGCTCATGCTTCCCGGCACTGCGGTACACGAAGCTCTCAAAATTCAGATCCGTAAAATACATCCTGTAAGGTATCCCCGGATAAAACTCAGGTGCATCCGGCCCCAGCTGAGCCATAAACACGTTCTGCCTGTTGTAGGCCATCAGCTTTATCTCGCTGAAACTGCCGTCCGGTAATATATCAAAGGAATAAAGGCTCGCCCATCCCTCAATGTTCTCTATCCACGACTGATAGTCCATAACTGATCCTCCTCATTTGCGATCTGACTGTACGCTCCGGATAAGCCCGGCCCCTTCGGAAGGTATTCCACATAAAGCTACCGGCGGGCACCTCCCGGCAGTTCATCCCCTATAACGAGGACTGCTCAGGGCATCCGGTCTTTGTATAATTATACCACAAATACGGTGTGCTGTCAAGAAATTGTATTAAAATCATACAAATGTAAAAAGAGTCCAAGCAAAAACGTGCAGCCCACTCTCACAAGTACCTCTGCACGTTCAGTTATCATCATAAGTTGATATCGTACCTTCTCATATCCAGCCGCTTCTCGAAATCCTCTACTGGCAAAGGTTTGTCAAACAGGAAGCCCTGAGCCTGCTCGCAGTGGTTTTCCTGCAGCACCGCCAGCTGAGCCGCAGTCTCCACACCTTCAACGATACATTCAAGCCCCATCTCCTTGGTCATCGCCACAACGTGCTTGAACATTATGCTGCGGATGCTGCTGCTGTCCTCGTCATCCAGCGGCAGGAATATCCTGTCCACCTTCAGCACGTTCCAGGGTATGACTCTGATAAGGTTCAGAGAAGAGTACCCCATTCCGAAATCGTCCACCGAAGTGCATATTCTCTGCTCCTGCAAGCCGTATACCACTCTCTGCAGATCCTTGAACTCCACATCCGTCGTGGTCTCGGTAAGTTCTATCTCGATATACTCATGGGGTATCCCGTGACGGTCAACGATCTCAATGATCGTTTCCAACAGATGCTCGTTCACCATATGCCGTCTTGAAAGGTTCACAGAGATGCGCACCATGTTCTTTCCTTCATCAAGTCTCCGCCTGATGTCACTGCATACCGTCTCCAGCACATAAAAGTCCAGTTTGCATATGTCGCTGGTCTCCTCCAGTATGGGGATGAAATCCATAGGAGGAACTATCTTCCCGTTCCTGAACCAGCGGCAGAGTGCCTCTCCTCCGCAGATCTCCCCGGTAACGGTGTTGACCTTCGGCTGATAGAACACCTTGAACTCACGGTTCTTCAAAGCCTCCGGGAACTGCTGCTGTATGCGCTTCGCCCGCTCCCTGTCGGCCACCAGCTCATCATTGTAGTAAACGATATGCCCCTGGCTGCCTGTCCGCGCTATGTTGTAAGCCTGCATTATCCTGCCCATAATGTCGTTGGGATTCTGCACCGCATAGCCTCTGGGTATTATAAACACACCCACACTGGCGCTGAGCGTTACGGTATCTCCGCTTTCATTGAAAGGCACTTTCGCTTCTGTCAGGAAGTCAAGTATCTCAGGCAGCACCTCCTGCTCGCAGATGCATATGAATGAATCTCCCCCGAGACGGGAAATAATGCCGTTATTGCCGATCCTGTCCCTGATGCTGCTGTAAATTCTGTGCAGCACCGTATCCCCCGCATCGCGGCCGTGCTCATCGTTGACAATGGAAAAATGCCTCAGATTGAAGTTGAGCGCCGCCATACCGTCCAGAGCACCCGGCTGCCCTCTCCACATTATATAGTTGAAAAAGCTTCTTATATTGCGGAATCCCATATCATCATAAAATGCCAGCTCCTCAGCGATCACCTGAAGACGGTTTCGGCTTATGAAAGTCAGTGCCGTGCGCATAACGAGATCCACCTTGAACAGCTCGTCCTCCGTCAGAGGGGCCTCATCATATGCCATAAATACAGTCAACGTTGTGATCGACATCAGCCTTGTCACGAAGCGCACCGTGTGAACAGGCTTTCCCGGGATCTTCAGATCATAGCTTATCATAGTTTCGCCCTCGCCGCGGATCTCCTCACCGGGATTGCGGTAGAAATTGGTAACTCCTTTTGAAAGGCGGAACATCGCCGAGATCTCATTCAGTATGGACTCTATAAGCGGAATATCAGGCTTCTGATTAACGATCTGTGTAGCCGATGCCAGCTTCTCATACAATTCGTAAAACTTCAACTCACGATCTTCGCTCATATCCCGTTCACCTTCTTTTCGCAAATGATTTCTACAATTTCCAATTTATCAAAGCGCTTTTATCCAATATACACATATATTATAACACACTCAGGTAAGTATTTCAATAGTCTTGCACATATTCGCATTTGATTTACGGAAAATTTACGAAAACGCTTAATTAACACGGCGTTCATAACTTTTTCTCAAAAATATGCAATACTATTACAGAAGCGCTTTTAAAACACCGTCAGGCAGCCCTGTTTGTCAGACCGCTGTCATCAACGCCAAAAGGAGGTGAGCACGACGGACCGCACGGATTTTGAGAAGATATATGAAAGAACAAAAGAAAGCACCCACAGATACATAGCCGCGAAATGCTTTGACCTCGGCGACATTGACGACATCTTCCAGACTGCTTATCTTGCGGTATATGAAGCCGTCATACGGCGCAGCGAGCCTATCCCCAACGAAGAAGCCTTCGTGATGCTTATCACCAAGCGTACCCTCACCAGATACTACTCACTTGCAGCAAAGCTCAGGAACCTGCTGCCATCCGGACGTGCTCCCGAGCTGCCTGCGGATATCCCCGACAGCATTGATGTAGAGGAAGAGCTCATCACCCGCGAGCTTATCAGCGAGATAGGCTCACGTCTCAGCCGTAAGCCACTCATCACACGGAAGATCTTCTATCTTTACTACTCCAGGGAAATAACACTTGCCGAGATCGCCGCACTGCTGGGAATGAAAGAGACTACTGTCAAGAAGTATCTCTATTCCACCCTTGCGGAGATCAGGCGCTTTTATGAAAGGAGAGACCGATCATGAAGGAAAAAAAGCTTCTAAAACAGATCACAGATAACGAATTCAAAACAGTGTCGCCCGACCTCACCGCCGCAGATATCCTCGGTGCCTCCATAAGCCCGCGTGCAGCGGTGCGTCAGGGCTTTTGGAAATATGCCCTCGCCGGTGCCCTCACCGCCGCCATAGCCGCAGCCGCAGTGTTCTTTATCAACCGCTCGGACATAAAGAAAGACAAAAGCGCCGAGGCCATCATCCCCCCCGCCGTCTCCGAACCTGTCGCCACCCGCTCCGACTCGTCGGAGGATACGACGCAGCCGAGCTCCTCTGTTCCTGACGAGACCGTTCCGAGTAACGACATCCGCGATTATCTGAATTACCTCGACCAGATGCGCTCCAACCCGGTACAATTTATCACCCGCTCCGAAGCAACACAGATCAGCGATCAGGTGACCTGGACCGTTGACGGCGGGAGCGAAAACATCGGCCCCTACAGGCAGAGCATCGAAAAAGCCTATACCGTAAGCTATAATGAGCAGGGCGTCCGCGACGGATATTTAAATATCGACAGCACCCCCGTCATCGAGCTGCTGCGGCTCGTCGATTTATATCGAAACGACCTGAATCTGGAGATCACAGAAAAGACAGAGACCTCGAATATCGCACCGGAATTAACCGGCTACGGTATAATCATCGAGCCCGCCGCCGTTGGCCGTGAGCTTACCGACCGTGATATCAGAGTAACATACTCTCTGCGCAATTACGATGACGAAAACCTGTATATCGCAAGCCTGCGCTTTGAAAAAATGAACGGCAGCGATAAATACAACAGCGTGATCTGGTTCTATGTGGAGCGAAACAGCGAAGCAGTCAAGGATATAGACCTTCTGTTCGACGATTCCTTCACCCTCAGCCCCGATGCACCCTATCCCTATGGCACGGATCCGTCAAATTCACTTATGTTTAACGGCTCTTTCGCCCCCCGCCTGCCGTCCGCCGAGCTCAGGGAGACCACCGATCATATCATTACGGACAAAAATCTGACCGAGTTCAACACCATGCGGATAAACTGCACAGGCTCCCGCCCCGAGCAAAAGGCCGTCATCGACCTCACCGTCGATCACGAAAACAACAAGCTGATAATAGACACCGACATCTGCGACTCCCGTTCAAACGGCCAGCCGATCACCTTGAAAGGCGCCCTCCTTGAGCCTGTCCTCCTTGCCGGCGACGGCACAAGGGTGATAGTAACAAATTACACCGCCGACGGTCTCAAAAGGAATCCCGAAAGCCTGGAGGCATTCCACCCCGGCCTCGTACCCGACACCGAGCTTACCCTTGAAGCAGACTCTCACATCAGGCATCACTACGAGATCACCCTCAGCGGCAGCCTCTCCGAGGTAAACGCCCTCTCACTTGCGTCAGCTTACGAAACCGTTGTCCCCTACTGGGACGACAGCCTTCCCGAGCACTACGGCGGAGGCCTGATGATCCGCTTCTCGCAAAAAGCAAACAGCTCCCCCTCGTAATAAAGCCAGCTTCACTGATCGCCTGTACAAATTATCGGACACTTACGAGTTTTAACCCGTCAAAAGCTGCCGCCCCCGCATGGGACGGCAGCTTTTTGTGCATTGTGTACCAAATCCCCTTTGGAAATTTTCTGATTTGGTCAATTTGCTCTGTTTATGATTGACTTTTTAGGAAAAATCTGATATAATATGAACAAGTATATTTATAAGAAACTCAGCCGTTTGTTAACGTGTGAGTTCCGGTATGAAAGGGTGAGATCTATGGATAAATTCCGCTTCGCAGAGCTTGAACGCTCCCTTTTGGAAAAATCGAGTATGCCGTTCGCTATTTATCAGTTCATTGACAAACGTGTTGTCACCCTTGTTCTTTCTCAGGGCTTCTGTGAGCTTTTCGGCTATGACGATACCAAAGAAGCCTATTACGATATGGATAACAATATGTATAAGGATACCCACCCGGACGATGCCGCCCGTATCGCTGACGCCGCTTTCAACTTCGCTACGGCCGGCGGCAAGTACGACGTGATCTACCGTTCCAGGATGAAGGACCGCTCAGGATATAAGATCATCCATGCTCAGGGTGAGCATATGTACACCGATACAGGCGTACGCCTCGCCCACGTCTGGTATATTGACGAGGGCATCTATGACGAGATCAATCACGAGTCCGACAGCGTCCTCGCCGGCTCATTGAGATCTGCCCTTCACGCGGAAAGCTTTATCAGGTCCACCTACTATGACCACCTCACCGGTCTGCCGAGTATGACCTATTTCTTCGACCTCGCAGCCGAAAAGCGCATCGAGATACTCAACAGCGGCGGTATGCCTGCCCTGCTCTTCATGGATTTCAGCGGTATGAAGTACTACAACCACAAGTACGGCTTCAGCGAGGGAGATGTTCTCCTCCAGCAGTTCGCAAGAGTCCTCGCTGTACGCTACGGCAACGAGAACTGCTGCCGTATGGGACAGGATCACTTTGCCGTCGTCACCAGAAAAGAAGGCATAGAAGAATCGCTCAGAGAGCTTTTCAAGGAATGCACTCACCTTAATGACGGCCGCTCTCTCCCCCTCCATGTAGGGATCTACAGCCACTGGTTCGAGGGTATCGTCACCAGTATGGCCTGCGACCGCGCCAAATTTGCCTGTGATACCCTCAACAACAGCTATTCCTCCGAATTCAGCTACTATAATATGAAGATGAAGGACATCGAGGAAAGGCAGCAGTATATCATCGCCAACCTTGACCGCGCCATAGAAGAACGCTGGATCAAGGTGTACTACCAGCCCATAGTCCGTGCCATCAACGGCCGTGTCTGCGACGAGGAAGCCCTCGCCCGATGGATAGATCCCCTTAAAGGCTTTATGTCTCCCGCCGACTTCATACCCGTCCTTGAGGATCACAATCTCATCTATAAGCTGGATCTTTTTATGGTCGAATGTGTCCTCCGGAAGATCAAGACACTGCAGGACGCCGGGCTCACCATAATGCCCCAGTCGGTGAACCTCTCCCGCTCCGATTTCGATACCTGCGATATCGTCGAGGAGATCAGCCGCCGTGTGGACGCCTCCGGCATCAGCCGCAGTATGCTCAATATCGAGATCACCGAAAGTACAGTCGGCAAGGACTTTGAGTTTATGAAAACTCAGATCGAGCGCTTCCGCCAGCAGGGCTTCGCCGTCTGGATGGATGACTTCGGCAGCGGCTATTCCTCCCTGGATGTGCTGCAGAGCATACACTTTGACCTCATCAAGTTCGATATGCGTTTTATGCAGAAGTTCAACGACGGAGATGCCAGCAAGATCATTCTGACCGAGCTGCTGAAAATGGCTACCTCCCTCAATATAGACACTGTATGTGAAGGTGTGGAGACCGAAGAACAGCTCCGCTTCCTCCAGGAAACAGGCTGCTCCAAGCTCCAGGGCTATTACTTTGAAAAGCCCATACCCGTTGAAAAAATACTCGACAAGTACGCCAAGGGCAAGCAGATAGGCTTCGAGAATCCCGAGGAATCTCATTATTACGAAGCCGTGGGCAGAGTCAACCTCCACGACCTGTCGATAATCGCCCAGGGCAGCCAGAATGAGTTCGACAGATTCTTCAACGCTCTGCCAATGGCCGTTATCGAAGTCAAGGACGGCCTGGTTCGGTTTGCCCGAAGCAATAAGACCTACCGCGAGTTTATGCTCCGCTGCTTCGGCCTCGATGTGAACAGTAAACACGAATCCTTCCACGACCACTCCGGGCCCTTTAAGAAGGCCCTTATACAAAGCAAGACCGACAACGGCATCATATTTATGTCCGAGCATTCCACGGACGGCTCTACCGTACATTCCTGCCTGCGCCGCATCGCTGACAATCCCGTCAGCGGCACCTACGCCGCAGCTGTGGCCATCCTTTCCGTTTCCGGAACCGATCAGGGTACCACCTACGCCGCGATAGCCAAAGCTCTTGCTGCCGATTATTTCAATCTGTATTATGTCGATCTCGAAGACAACAGCTTCTATGAGTATTCAAACAAGCTGGGGACCGAGGATATCTCTATGGAGCGCCGCGGCGAGGATTTCTTCCACGCCAGCCGCAAGGACGCCCTCAAATACCTCTACTGTGAAGACACAGAAACCTTCCGCAAGGCATTCCGCAAAGAGAATATTATCAAAGCCCTGGACGAGCAGGGACTGTTCACCATCAACTACCGCCTGTTAGTAAACGGCAAGCCCGTCCATGTGTCTATGAAAGCTATGCGTATGCAGGAGGACCCCGGTCATATCATCATAGGCGTCACCAATGTCGATGCACAGACCGAACAGCAGATGATGCTCGATAAGATAAAACAGAACGAGCTGCTGTATTCCCGCTTTATGGCTCTGTCCGGCGACTATATCTGCATATACAACGTGGATCCTTCCACTGAGGATTACACCGAATATACCGCCGGTGATGCCTATAAGGAGTACGGTCTCGCCAAAAACGGCAGCAGCTTTTTCGCTCAGTCCCATAAGGACGCCATAGCCGTAATAAAGAAGGAAGACCAGCCTGTGATCTTCCGGGAGTTTACCAAGGAGAACGTTTTGAAGACCATAGCCGATAAGGGCTTCTTCTCGCTGCATTACTCCATTATCCTCGATGGTAAGGATACTCCCGTCAATCTGAGAGCGATGATCGTCCGCGAGGATGAAAAGGAAAGCCTCCTGATAGGCGTAAGCTATGACAAATAAGCGCTCCGCACCTGATAGCTGACAGGATCACGCGCAAGCTAAACTTTGCTGAGCCGGGATTCTTCGTCTGATCATCTGGATCCGGCGCAGGCTGGCGAGCGAAGTTCACTTCGCTTTGTGCCCTTGGCAAGGAGGATCCGGGTAATATGATGGAAAACCGGCAAGCAGATAAAACGTAAAATACTGAAAGAAAACATCACCGTCCCGCTGAACCAGGCAGGACGGTGATGTGTATAATGGTACCCGTTACTCAGTATGCAATTACTGACAGAAAGACTTTTGGCCGTAATGCCGATAATCTGTAATGTGATGCAAAGCTAATTGTATATATTACCAAATCTTTAATATGAAATTATTATTCATTGACAAAATTTTGCGGCTATTGTATAATATATGCATACCTCACAACTCCTGTGCGCCATATGCACATGGGTCGTGCGGTGCTGCCTATAAAACATTCCCGTGCGCTGTTTGCACTCGGGACAAGCAAGGAAAGGAGCAGGAAATTTAATGGAGAACGAAAACGTTCTTGAAGTGCGCGGTCTCTCCAAGCAGTACAAAAAAGGCGTCTATGCCTCACAGGGCGTGACCTTTAATGTGCGCAAGGGAGAGATATTTGCCCTGATCGGGCAGAACGGCGCAGGCAAGACAACTACCATACGAATGATCTCAACATTGCTCAAAGCTACAGAAGGCGACGCTATAGTTGACGGCCACAGTATTCTTACCGAACCTGAAAAGGTACGCCAGTGCATCACCTACCTCCCAGACGAGGCAGGCGCATACAAGACTATGACAGGTACAGGCTACCTCGAATTTATGGCCGGCATCTATGCCTCAGACGCCAGACAGATCAAGGAGTTTGTTGAACGCGCCTCCGAGATCAGCGAGCTGGGCGACAGGCTGAAGGATAAAATCGGCACCTATTCCCGCGGAATGATAAGAAAGCTTCTTCTCGCACGCGCTATGATGCCCCAGCCTGCACTGGCTATCCTCGACGAGCCTACATCCGGACTTGATATTATCAATGCCCTCGATATAAGAAGAATGATAAAGAAGCTCTCATCCCAGGGCATGAGCTTCCTGATCTCCTCGCATAATATGCTGGAGATCGAATATGTATCCGACAGGATAGGGATAATCGCCAAGGGACATCTTCTGGAGATCGGTTCAGCTCAGGAACTCAAGGAAAAGTATAATACCAAGAATCTTGAGGAAGTCTTTGAAAAGGTGGTGCTTTCAAAATGAAGTTTATGAGCCTGTTCAAAAAAGAGCTCCGTGAAATGCTCACACCACAGACGCTTGTCGTCCTCGTTATGATCTACTTCGGTATGTTTATGCTCGGCAATATCATGGGCAAGCAGATAGATAAGATCGTTGAAGAAAGCTCAGAGATAGTTCTCTGCGATCAGGACGATACCGAATTCACAAAGAAAATGATCGAGGCTATGAAAAAGCCTGCCACCGGCGGCACCAATGACGTCAAACTCGTCAGCATTGAATCCGATGACTACCCCGGCGAGCTGGAAAGGCTCGGCGAAAAGAACATCGTCCTGATCCCCAAAGGCTTTACAGAGCAGGTGGAAAGCGGCAAGACCGCTGAGTATACCTACATCAGCAGGATGACCTCGCTGTCCACACTCGGAAATGTCTCCAGCGGATCGGAAAACGCCAAGGCCCTGATAAATGCCTCAGTCATCTCCACGCTCTACGGCAAAAAGCTGTCCGAAGGAAAGCTGACACTTGAAGAGATCTCTCAGCTCAATAAGCCCGTCGATCTCAAAGAAGTGACTGTTGTACAGGATAAGTCCTCCGATGTCGGCGCAAGCACGGTCGCACAGATGAAGACTATGGAGAATATGTTCATGCCTATCATTGTCTTCCTGCTTATTATGTATTCTTCACAGATGGTGCTCAACGCAGTCTCCACCGAAAAGATCGACAAAACTCTTGAGACGCTGCTTTCTGCACCTGTTTCAAGGCTTTCGGTCCTCACCTCAAAGATGCTGGCAGCAGGCGTGGTCGCAGCACTTTATGCAGTCGTAATGATGTTCGGTATGCAGAACGTCGTCAGCAAGATGCAGACCGGCGGCGATACCGCAGCATATAAAGATGCCATTGAGCAGCTCGGGCTGACGCTCTCCGGCGCACAGTATATCCTTATCGGGCTCCAGATGTTCGTCAGCATTCTCATCGCACTTTCGATCTCCCTCGTGCTCGGTGTCCTTGCAAAGGATGCCAAATCCGGCCAGTCGCTTCTGCTGCCGATACAGCTGCTTTCGATGGTGCCCTATATGCTCTCGATGTTCATGGATGTCAAGACACTCTCCCCTGTGATAAGATATATCATTTATGCTATCCCGTTCACTCATACCTTTATGGCCAACGAGAATATCATGTTCGGCAATACCACGCTATACTGGGGAGGACTTGCGTACCAGCTGGCCCTGCTGGCGATATGTATGACCTTCGCTATACGAGTCTTTACAAGTGATAAGATATTCACTATGACTCTCGGCGGCGGAAAGAAGAAGTCAGGCGGCGGATTCGCTGCTCTCTTCGGCAAGAAGTCCGCACCCGACCATTCCGACGAGTAATATTATTCAAAAGCGATACTATACAAAAAGGCACTTCCCCATGCGGGAAGTGCCTTTTTTGCTCCGCGGACCGTTTGTACAAAACAGCCCCGTTATTAGTTAAGCACGTCAGATCATCTCAGAACATACTCCGAGATCATCCTGCCGATCACACCCATATCCACTTTGCCGTTGAACTCAAACGTCGCCGTGGTGCCGTTGCTGAACATGATATAAAGCTCACAGTCGGAAAATATCTCCGCAAAGCCGGGAGTCTGTATAGAGAAAAACTGCACCTTGCTGTAAGGCATTGAGGTGAAAGATTTGCGCTTCCCGGTGATGCCCTGAACATCTATAGATACTATTCTTTTGTTGGTGAACACCAGCTGGTCTCTGACCGTCTTAAAAGCAAGCACCGGCTGTTCGCCTGCAATAAGCAGCCCCTGCAGCTCCCCTCTTATGTCCTCGAGACCTATCGGTTTAAGATTAAAAACGGAATCCTTATTGAAACTAACGCTCATTGCCCTTACCTCCTGTACAGCCCTGTGCGGAACTGCCCGCACCTCCGGGTACGGCTATATTATATCATTTCATACAACATATGTCAAGCAAGCGCAAAGCTTATCAGCGGCCTGTGCTCTTTACTGCAGCTCTCCCCTGCTGAACTCAGCCAGCTCCAGCCCTTCGTTCTTTTCAAGCGCCCAGCGGATGTTCCATTCGCTGGAAAACAGCAGAAGGTAGTTGTCCCTGAAATCCTGTACGATCTTCGTGTCGGAAGAAAGCTTCAGCTTCTTAACATCATCCACCGGCAGCTTTGTGATCCAGCGGATATGCGAGTAAGGCAGGCCCTCTATCACAATGTCAACGTTGTACTCGTTCTTCATACGGTACTGGAACACCTCAAACTGCAGAACACCCACAACGCCCACGATGACTTCTTCCATTCCCGTATAGGGCTCGTGGAATATCTGTATCGCACCCTCCTGTGCGATCTGCTCGGCTCCCTTAACAAACTGCTTGCGCTTCATCGTATCCTTGGGCCTTACCCTTTGGAAATGCTCCGGCGCAAATGTGGGTATCCCCTCAAATTCAAACTTCTTTGAGGGCGCACATACCGTGTCACCTATAGAAAAGATCCCCGGATCAAATACACCGATGATGTCGCCTGCGTATGCCTCGTCGATGATCTCGCGCTCCTGCGCCATTATCTGCTGAGGCTGCGAAAGGCGCATCTTTTTATTTCCCTGAACGTGAAGAACGTCCATCTCCTTATCGAATTTGCCCGAGCACACCCGCATAAAGGTGATGCGGTCGCGGTGAGCCTTGTTCATATTCGCCTGTATCTTGAATACAAATGCCGAGAAATTCGGATCGAACGGATCGACCACTCCGGCGCTCGAAGTCCTTGCCAAAGGCGGCGGTGTCATCTGCAAAAAGTTTTCAAGGAAAGGCTCAACTCCGAAATTTGTCAGAGCCGATCCGAAGAACACAGGCGACAGTCTTCCTTCGTGTACTGCCGCAAGATCAAAGTCCTCCGACGCTCCGTCCAGAAGCTCAATGTCCTCCGAAAGCGTCTCGTGCAGGCTGCTCCCGATAAGCTCATCCAGCGAGGGATCGTTCAGATCCACCTCCGAGGCTGCGATCTTGTGCTTCCCGAAGGCCATCTCATCATTAGCTGCAAAGGAGATGATGTGTTTTTTCGTGCGGTCATAAACTCCCTTGAATTCCTTTCCGCAGCCGATAGGCCAGTTCACCGGGAATGTGGGTATGCCAAGCTCCTGCTCGATCTCCTCACAAAGATCGAAGGGATTGCGGCTCTCACGGTCCATTTTGTTTATGAATGTGAATATAGGTATATGTCTCATAGCGCAGACCTTGAAGAGCTTCCTTGTCTGGTTTTCTACGCCCTTGGAAGCATCTATCACCATGACCGCAGAATCTGCCGCCATAAGGGTACGGTAGGTATCCTCCGAGAAATCCTGGTGTCCGGGGGTGTCAAGAATATTTATGCAGAAGCCCTCATACTGGAACTGCATCACCGAAGATGTGACAGAGATACCTCTCTGCTTCTCGATCTCCATCCAGTCGGAAACTGCGTGGCGGGAGTTCTTTTTTCCTTTTACCGCACCAGCCTGAGCGATAGCTCCGCCGTAAAGCAGGAACTTCTCGGTAAGAGTTGTCTTTCCTGCATCGGGGTGCGAGATTATCGCAAAGGTGCGCCTTCTTTTTATTTCTTTTTCAAGTTCGGACATTTATTTTCCTCCTTAATTTCTTTTCATACTTTATATCAGATCATTCTTCTCTGCTGCCGATCCATGTGAACCGCAGAGTCCTGCCGTCAGAGACGGTCTCGTTCCACATCTCTGCGGGGCGGGCCCATATGTCATTATCGCCGTAAAGCGCCCGGTAGATCACCATAGGCTCCAGAGTCTCCGAGTGGCGTGCGATGCCTATGACCTCATACTCGTTGCCTTTATAGTGGCGGTATCTCCCGCAGGGGACAGCAGCCTTTGCTTCTTCATATGTCAATAGTATCATCCTTTCGTATTACTGCCGGTCCCGTCAGTACGGAGTCTTCCCTGCTAAATTCTCATACTCCTCAAAAACCTTCAGGCACTCCTCACGGTCAAGCTCCTCAGCATTGCTCTCCGTCATATTGTAGAAGACCTGGTCGCGGAAGCCGATAGCGTCGGTGTCCCTGATAGTGCATCCGTAATAGATCCTTGCTATGTTCGCCCACAATGCGGCACCTCTGCACATAGGGCAGGGCTCAGCGGTGGTGTAGAGCTCACATCCGCTGAGGTCGAAAGTCCCAAGATTACTGCAGGCGCTGCGTATAGCCATTATCTCGCCGTGACAGGTGGGATCCTGCTGCTTTATCACTTCATTGTGTCCCCGCCCGACGATCTCGCCGTCCCTGACGATAACACAGCCGAAGGGGCCGCCGTGGCCTGCGCGGATGCCCTCCCTCGCTTCTTCAATAGCTTGTTCCATATTTTTATCCATACGCTCACCTCATTCAGCGGTAGTAATTTCATCTGATCTTCTCCGGTCTGCAAAGAAGGCCGTCCTGCATCGCAGCAGCATAGCCGCTGCTTGACTTTTATATAATAATTGGTTATACTATTCTCATACAGAAAAACCGGAGGAAACAAAAATGCTCAAATACATCCTTGCTTCGGCAGAGCTGATACTTATGGTATTGTTCCTTATCTCTCTGCCCTTTGTAAATATGGGAAACATCGCCGGTGTGGCAGTGTCTCTTATCCTGATGCTGATCACTCTGCGGTTCGACCTCGTCAAAAGGTTATGGTCGGTGACCGGCGGACGCATCGCCTTATGTGCCGCAGCAGCGGTTATGCTGGCGGCAGCAGGCTTCGGGATCTTCTGCACAGTAAAGATGCTCCAGGCAAGGAACGTTCAGATCGACGATCCCGCAGCGGTAGTGGTCCTTGGCTGTCAGATAAGAGGAGACAGCCCTTCGCGGATGCTGAAACGCCGGCTTGACGCCGCACACGACTACCTTGTGGAACACCCGGATGTACCGGTGATCGTTTCAGGCGGAAAGGGCTCCGACGAAGACTACCCCGAAGCGGTGGTAATGAAGAACTATCTGATCGGGACCGGCATTGACGAAGAAAGGATATTCACCGAGGAGAAGTCATCCACAACGGACGAGAATCTGGAATTCTCATTTGCTTTAATGGACGAGCTCGGGCTCAGACGCGACATAGTGCTCGTCACCGACGGGTATCACCAGTACCGCGCACAGCTGATCGCTGAAAGACACGGAGCAGACAGGATAGGCTCGGTATCGGCAGATACTGAGTTCCGTTTCATCCCCACCTACTGGGTGAGGGAATGGTTCGGGATATTCCAGCAGCTGGCGCTGAAATGAGCCGCCGCATCACAGCACGGAAAAGAGCTTCACAGCGATCAGCGTTCCGACGAGCCATACTGCGGTGATGCCGGCAAAGATGCCGAAGCAGATAAGGGCCGTTTTGCCGGAGAGCTTTTTTACTGCGGCAAGAAGTCCGTCCGCGGCGGCAACTCCCGCAACTACCCCTATGAACAGGAGCTTGGTGAACAGCGAAAAGCTTTCCTTAACGCTCTCACCTGTTTTCATACTGAACATAAGCAGGACCGCAGGCACAAGGCTCAGAAAGCCCAGCACAGCGTGGGCTATATAGGCTTTGCGGTTACTGCTCTCTTTTATTTCTTTCATACTTTTACCTCCGAGAAATGGGAAAGGTCTTTTACAGCGAGGTCTGCTTCCGACTCAAGAAGGCAGACATCGTCGTGGAATGCTCCTGACAGGACAGCTACTGTCCTGAAGCCGCCTGCTTTAGCACCGCGGATGCCCTCGATTATGTCCTCGAACACTACACAGTCGGAGGGACTGAGGCCGAGACGTTCGGCAGCGAGAAGATACACGTCGGGAAAACCCTTGCCGCGGGTGACCTCGCCGGTGACGGCGAAAGCATCAAACAGCTCATAAAGGCCGTTATTCCTGAGAGCGGCAGCATAGAGCGGCTCGCTCGACGCAGTTGCGAGGGCAAGCCTTACTCCGCGGGACCTGAGCCCTTTGAGGAGAGCCCCGGCTCCCGGCAGAGCCTTTACATTATGGGAATACTCATACAGAGCGAGGTCTGACCATTCGGCGATCATCTGCTCGGGAGTATCGGAAAAGCCGAAGCGTGTCCGGGTATATTCAGCGGCAGCCCTCAGATCGAGAGCTGATACATTCTTGGCGTAGTCCTCCGGGAGATCCATACCGCGGCGGCGAAAGAACCGGATGTCGATATTCTTCCAGACGGCGGCGGAATCCACGAGGGTACCGTCCAGGTCGAAGACAGCGCCTTTGAAAGCAAAGACGTCTAAACTGCGGTCTGTCATTTTTTGATCATCACACCTTTACACAGGCTCCCGCACACTATCCGGCCGGGAGCCTTTTTATTATAGCATATGCCGTAAGAAAAATCAAGCACTTGGTCATATCCGGGCGCAAAGTTCTGCAACAAATCACTGCAAAAGGCTTGACAAACCCGAAATAATCTGTTATAATATATTAGTCGCTGTGATCAGGCCCTCACGGAGACTTTAAACCTGTGAATTAGTAGCTCAGTTGGCAGAGCATTTGACTTTTAATCAAAGGGTCCGGGGTTCGAATCCCCGCTAGTTCACCATCGGAGGTTCGCCTTCGGATCAAATCCCTCACCGCTGGACCGGTGAGGGATTTTTTTATCTGGCCGCCCGGCCCTGTCAGTATGCATTTTCACCCTCACTGAGGTTTTGCAAAAGCCGGTGAAAACAGTTTACGCTTAGTCCTTAATGCGGATAAATTGGCTTTTGTCTCTTGACAAGTCTTTTATAATGTGTTATCATATAAATGTTAGCAAATGCTAACGTATATTTTTGCGCAGGAGTTAGCCTTGCCTAACAGTATAGCATGAAGAAACAGATCGGAGCAAAACTCCCGGGAGAACTGTTATCCGGTGCGGCAGCCATAGCCCTTGCGAGTATGAGGAATTATCTCCCCGGCAAGGAGGACAGATAATGAAAATAACAACAGCAAAGATCGACGGTATGATGTGCCCTATGTGCGAGAGCCACGTCAATGATGCGGTGAGAAAAAACCTCACCGCAAAAAAGGTAACGTCTTCGCACAGGAAAGGCGAGACTGTCATCATCTCCGATGAAAGCATCACCCGTGAACAGCTTGAAGCAGCGTTGGAAGGTTCAGGTTACAAGGTCCTTTCGGTCAGCACCGGAGAATATGTCAGAAAAGGTCTTTTCCACAGAAAATAGCCGTATCCCAAGGCAATTAGCATATGCTAACATAATCGCACTGCATTTATCATCCCCTTTTGTACATACCTACAAATATTCCCTTCTGACCGAAACTTTGCAGTCTTCGGTATTGACACATTCACTGTATCGTGGTATCATATTCACAGGTTAGTTATGGCTAACCTATTGAACTTCCCAGAGGTTAGCGAAAGCTAATCTCATCAAACCTGATACCGGACCGGCTTCAGAGAGACAAACTGTCGTGTTCACTCAGGCGAAGCAGTAAAGGCAATACCGCACAACCCCTGTGCGTCAGATCACGCGCAAGCTCAATAAAGTTGAGCTGAGATTTTTTGTCAGAGTGCATAAATTTGACGCAGGCGGGCGAGCGAAGACCAATTCGCTTTTCGCCCGGCAAGGAAAATTTGTGTGCTATGACGGGAAATATGCAAGCAGATGACGTGCAGAGGCGCAAGCCGTGGGTTGTGCGGTGTTGCCTAAAAGCAAGTGAAGGAGATGA
>JAFXRI010000084.1 GCA_017526445.1 Ruminococcus sp.
ATTGCCTAAATTCGACGCAGGTTTGCAAGCGAAGTTCACTTCGCTTTACGCAACGTCAAGGAGAATTTGGGTAATATGACGGAAAGCTGGCAAGCAGATGACGTGCAGAGGCGTTAGCCGTGGGTTGTGCGGTGTTGCCTTTATTTCAGCACCCCTTGCCGTCAATACTGCAGGCCTGTCCGCTTGCTGCACTCACCGGAGCTATGCCGTTCTCACTGCACCAGCCCTCCCAGTCGTGGAGCATAGTGCCGTCCTCAAATACAAGGAACGGGATACCGACCTTGCCAGCCGCCTTGAATCGGTCAAACATCGGCTCATTGTCACGGTATCTGAGGAACTGTTTGAGGTTCAGGAGTCCCTCGGTAATGTCGATGAACTCAAATCCCACGCCGTTTGCTTCGAGTGTTGCCTTGCATTTCCTGCAATCGGGGCATTGCTTGCTTCCGTAGATCTTCACAGTGATCCCTCCTTGGATTAGTTTTTTATTATGGATCTCCCTCACTTTTTATATTCTGACGGGATGCCGATATGTCCGTCCCGATTGTCAGCCGCATACACTGCACAGTTGCCGATATACTTCGACCAGTAACCGCCCTGTGAATCTGGTGTCAGGTATTCAAGGATACCTTTCATAGCGATCGCGTGGGTGGAGATCAGGATATTTCCCCTGATGCTTCGCAGTTCTTCAAGAAAAGCTCCCGTCCGCTTTACCACATCCGCCAGCGGTTCCATACTGTCAGGCGCAGGATTGCGGACGAAATCGCTGAAAAATATCCGTATCTCCTCCGGGATATTTCTGAGGTCAGTACCCTCATACTTCCCGTAGTCCATTTCGATCAGGCGGTCATCAAGCTGTATCTCCTTATCGGGAGCAACGATCCGTGCTGTCTGCACCGCGCGGATCAGCGGACTGGAATACACATAGTCAAAGTCAATGCTTTCAAGCAGCTTTGCGGCTTCTTCCACCTGCCTGATACCCTCATCATTCAGCGGATGATCGCTCCGCCCCTGCAGGACGTTCGCCTTGTTAAGTTCGGTCCTGCCGTGTCTTATTATGTATATCATAGGCTCTCCTTATCGCTGCACGGACTCCCCGTCAGGTTTATCAAAAGTGATGCCGTTAGTCTGATATTTCATACCGCGTGATAACGGTATCCGTGACGTATTCCGCTTTCAATGCACCGAGCGCCTTAAAATGGGAAGTTTCGCCGTGGAGACGCACCGCTTCCGCATCGCGCCAGATCTCCAGCAGAAGGATCTCATTCTCATTCTCCGGGCTGAAATAGTAATCATATTTCTCGTTGCCTTCCTCTGCACGGGACGCATCTGCAATGCCGCTGCTGATGACAGCATCGTAAAACGCCTGCCGCATTCCGGGCTTCAGATAGTAGTGTACTTCTATAAATCGTTTCATAGCCGTTCTCCTTATACGATCTCGGATGCGGATGTCACCCGCTTTGCCTTAAAGATATGTGACAGTCTCTGACAGAGGCTTTCTGCTGCTGTGATTAGGCAGCGGGCCTGCACCCTCTCCGGCATATCCCAGGTCCAGGAGCATCAGGACTTCCTCATTTTCCGGAAGGCCAAGCAGTTCAGCCGCCTTGTCGGGATCGAAATAGTTCAGCCAGCAGCTGTCAACTCCCTCGTTGGCAGCAGCAAGAGTCAGATGTGTGGCAACGATGGCTGCATCCTCCACGCCGGAGTCACGCTTTTCGCCCGGGTAAGTGAACACATTGTTCTTGTCAAATGCAACAGCCAGAACCGTGGGCGCACCGTAGCGGCAGGGTGTGATCTGGTCAATAACAGCGAGCTTTTCAGCGAACTGTATCACATAGATGTGCTGTTCCTGCAGGTTTTTAGCAGTGGGAGCAAGTCTTCCTGCTTCCAGAATGGCGGTGAGCTTTTCCGGCTCGACCTGTCTGTTGCTGTAGTTCTTGCACGAATAACGGCTTTTTACAACTTCCTTGAATTCCATTATGATTCCTCCTGTTTGATATATTTATCTATTACCTTTATGAAGCAGCTTTTTCAGACCGTCCAGTATCAGCAGATACAGCATCCCCACGAGCAGAAGCATAAAGAACAGTGCTAAGATCCACCAGGCGCTGCCCTTATACGGCAGTTCATCTGAAAAGCCGAAGGCTCCGGCGGAGCTGCCCCAGTTCAGGAAAAAATAGGGATAATTGCAGCCCTCTGCGAACTGCCAGTTCAGGGCATAGCCGATCCCGGCGTATATTGCGTACAATATCGGCGGAACTATCACCCAGAGGTCATTGCGCTTTTTGATACTGCTGCTGATACCTGTCACAAAAAAGTCCAGTATCCCTGCAACGGGTACCACGACGTGCGTCAGTACATTCTGCACATTCCAGACAGCACCGGCGGGTATGAGCACAAAACAGAATACCGCACCGGTCAGGGTGATCGAGATAGTGCCGACAAACTTTATGATGTACCAGAGTTCGCTGAACGACTTCCCTTTCAGCATTTTTACAAGCCCGATCAGACAGATCGCCGCCAGCGCGATATTTGACTGTATCGTGAAGAACATAAACACTGTCCGGACGCTTTTCCTTGTCCGGAGATAATGTCTTATTGTACAATGCTTCTCTGCCCCAGTCCGGGATCAGTGCTGTTTTTTTCTGATCCTGAATACAGCAGCCGCAGCGGCTGCAACAAGAACAGCTGCTCCCCCGGTTATCCCTAAAATAAGCGGGAGCCTGTTTTTATCCTCTTTCTTTTCAGAAGCGGATGAAACAGTTTCCTTTTCGGCAGCGGATGAGATAGTTTCCTTTGACTCTGCGGAAGCCTTATCCCTGGATATCACAAGGAGCGATACCGTTCTCGGCTCCATTTCAAGAGTCAGACTGCTGCCGTTCAGCGTCACAGCCGGGTTTGAATCGGTCAGATCAAAGACCTGCGCAGCCATATTGCTGATGCCGTAGAGATGAGCGTGTCTGTACTCACCGCCAAGCTCTATATGAGCAGTCGTTTTGTCGCTGAATGCTTTGTTTGTTACCACAAGGGTAATGACATCCTCGCTGTCTCCGTTTATTGCTGCATAGGCAGTCGAAGTTTCGATATCGTCCGAGGTGCAGGACACGAGCGTGTCGCCGAATCCGCTTCCGCTGCCGTCATAGTTGGTGTATAAGTTGATAGCTGCAAGCTGATACTGTGCATCCATAGCGAAAAGGTCAGCCGCATATACCTCGTTCTGTGCGAATATGCCAAGGGCGTCCGCTTCCATTATTGCTCCGCAGACATCGTAAGCTCCCTGAAAATCATATTCTGTAATGGCGAGCTTTGTTCCCGGATAATAGGTGTTTATCGACTCCTTCAGTGCAGGCAGTATCGGCAGGAACTCTGCGCCTGTATCGGTTATCCAGCTGTCCTCGGTGTAGGTATCGTCCCACAAACTGCGCGTGGAATTGAGCTTATTGTAAACGCAGTCGGGATCATTGTAGTGCTCGCAGTAGCGCTTACCGCAGGCTCCCTTTGCCTCGGTGTAGAAATGCACATCAAGCACATCGAGCAGACGTCTGCCTTTCTTTTCCCCGGCTTTCTTCATCTCATCAAGATAATAGTCGATAAACCATTTATAAGACGGGTTATCTTTTTTTATACTTTTCCAGTCAGGCGCATTTGCAAAATTCGTGAACGCTCCGTAGCCAAAAAGCGCAGGGCCGAATATCTCGGCATTCGGATCGATGTCCTTAACAGCATCAGACATAGCGACCGACTTTTCAACTATCTCCGCACAGGTCGTTTTTTCGGGGTGGGCAAGCGAGTGCGTCCCGCTCCAGAGCCCGGGCTCGTTGTCGAGAGAATAGCCCCTGATGCCGCCGTTCTGAGAATCCCCGAGGGTGTTCACAAGATAGTTCACGAACTCGTTCATATAGACGGTGCCGTCATTCAGATCAGGTGTCAGGCTGAGAGCGCTGTTCTTTACGAGCTCCACCTTGTTCCAGCGCCCGGACGGTGCTTTTTCAGCCTTGGTGACCTCGCCTTTCATATCGGCAGCAACGTAGCCAGCAAGCTGGAGCGTCATCAGAGGGTACGCATTCTTCGCGGTGCAGACCTCATTAAGCTTTAGCGCAGCACAGCCGGGCTTATCCTTCATATCTGACGAAACGGTCTGCTGGAAATATCCGTCGGAATTATTTTTCCAATCAGATCCGGCGTTTGAAGCATTTGTTTCCCAGTTGTAAGCGCTGTAACGGTTGCCCCCTGCACGCACCGACCTGCAGGAAACATCCTTTTCCATAAGTTCGGCATTGACTCCGTAAATGTAAGGGGAGATCGCCTTTCGGTCCTTGCCGGTGCTGACTGTGATGTTCACAGTCCTGTCCGATGAAGCGCCGCTTGCAGAAAGCGTGCAGCTGAGCACAAAGACCGCTGCCGCTGCAAAAGCAGCAATTTTTCTCATCCGCATAGTATCACAGTCCTTTCTTGTCAAGCTCAACAAACACTGCCGAGGCTGCACCGATGACGCAGCTGCCGCCGCTGCACTCTGCACCGCTCCCGAAGCTGTATATCACTTCTCCGAGGGTGCCGTCAGCTGTCAGCTCGCAGGGGGTATCGGTGGGATTGACGGCAATGAATATCCTCTCGCCCTCAAAACTCCTGATGTAGGCAAGGGGGCTGCCCTTTGCGCCGTCACAGATAAACTCTATCCCGCCGAGGCTTTGCAGCGCCTTGTGCGACTGCCTTATCTCTATCAGCTTTCTGACCTCGCTCCTGAGAGAGTCCGGGGCGCTCATCTGTTTTTCCGCTGTCGGCCTGTCGGGATCAGGATCGATGGGGATATACAGCTTATCGGCAGGTGCGGCGGAGAACCCCGCGTTCTTTGAACCGTCCCACTGCATAGGCGAGCGGGAGCCTGTTCTGCCGTAGCCGCCCTCAACGGAATCCAGTCCCTCGACATAGTTCATTCCGATCTCGTCGCCGTAGTAGATGTAGGGTGCTCCCGGCATCGAGAGCAGGAAGGCAAAGGCGAGCTTTCTGTTATCGCCCTTGATGTGCCGGGCGAGCCTGTCCATATCGTGATTGCCCGAGGGTATGCATATAAGCCCCCGGCGCTCCGAACGTTCATAGCTGTCCATATATTTGGACACAAATGCCGAGGCATCGCCTCTGCCCGAGAAGAACGGGGCTTCGCAGCGGAACAGGTCATTGTAATGCGAGGGACCGAAGTGCAGGAGGAAGTCCATATGAAAGCCGCCTGCAAGGCTCTGATAAGGCTCGCCCCACTCGGAGACCATTGCCGCCCCGGGGTATTCCTCGTCAAGGAAGGCTCTAATGTTCTGCCACAGAGCGATATTGCCCTTCTGGTCCTCGTCGTTTTTGACGAGGGAGCCTGCCATATCTACCCTGAAGCCGTCACAGCCCTTTGACAGCCAGATGCGCATAACGTCCTTCAGCGCCTCGCGGGTCGCCAAAGCGCCCTCGGAATCCATAGCCTGCTGCCAGGGTGCAGAGGGCTTGTAGAAGCCGTAGTTGAGGGCGGGCTGGTGGGTGAAGAAATTGACCGCACAGCTTCCGTCACGTTCGGATATCCCCCTGATGGATGCGTAGCCGGCAGGCTCCTCCCAGACGCTGTCTGTCCAGACATAGCGGTCGGTGAACTCGTTCCGGGCGGCTTTCATACTCTCCTTAAACCAGGGGTGCTCCCACGAGGTGTGGCCGGGAACAAGGTCGAGGAGGACGTGCATACCGAGCTTATGGGCTTCATCAAACAGGCGGACAAGGTCATCGTTGGTGCCGTAGCGGGGGGCCACCTTGCAGTAATCGGAAACGTCATAGCCTGCATCCAGAAACGGTGACTCAAAGCAGGGGTTTATCCATATCGCCGTACAGCCCAGTTCCATTATATAAGGGAGCTTTTCGGTGATGCCGTTTATGTTTCCGATGCCGTCGCCGTCCGTGTCCTTGAAGGACTGGGGATAGATCTCGTAAAAAACTGCGCGTTCAAGCCATTCCGGTCTTTTTGACATAATTATTACCTCCGTATAAAATTTCTCACAGGGTTGATTTATTTCCTTCTGTATGATATAATACTACATATCAAGGAGAAAATCTACACCTATGCTATCACAAACCGATACTATAATACTTTTTGGGTGACAATATGAAAAAAGATCAGCTAAAGGAACGGCGTCAGCACAGCACATCTGCAAAGCCGTTTTCTTACTACATCTCAAACATACCCGATTATTTCCCGAATGTACCTCTGCACTGGCACAAGGAATTTGAGCTGAATGTCATTCTTGAAGGTGCGGGGGATTTCATAACGGAGGATAAACACTTTACAGCCCGCAAGGGTGATATAGTGCTGACAACGCCCGATATGCTGCACGCCGTCTATCAGCACGGTGACGAGCACTGCATATACGATACCCTTGATCTTGACAGTTCTATGCTCGGCAGCCGTGACAACGGCCGTGTTACAGATGAATTTATCCTGCCTCTCCTTACAGGGGCATATGATCTCGACACTCACATAACGCCTGCGCATTACTATTACAGCGAGCTGCTTACCACCGCGGAAAATATGATAAGTGCCGCAAAGGGAGATTCTCCCCTCCTTGATATGCTTATAAAGAGCGAGATGCAGAGGTTCATATTCCTGCTGTATGAAAGCGGCAGCATTTCAAGGAAAGGGAGCTCAGTCAGGAAAAGCTCTCTGATGCGTCCCGTCATCGAGTATATCAACGAGCACTTCACAGAGCCCCTCACCGTAGAACAGCTTGCGGGTGTTGTCCACCTGAGCAAGAGCTATTTTATGGGGTCATTCAAAAAGGAAACGGGAGTTGGAGCGGTGGAGTATATAACTCAGCTGCGTCTGAAGCTGGCAAGAGAGCTTCTGAAAAGCACCGAAAAAAGCGTTTCGGATATAGCATTTGAATGCGGCTATCACAATCTCTCCAACTTCAACAGGCAGTTCAGGTCTGCGTGCGGCTCCTCCCCAAGAGAGTTCAGATCACGGTCAGAGGACTCAAAGCCCGCAGAACAGGATCACTGAACGGCTCCTTATCACAGAGTTATGCCGCCTGTGTTTCCGGCGTATTGATATGATGAACTGATATGATATTATTTCAGGATAAGACAGTCTTACATATGGAGGAAGATCTATATGAACAAGAGAAAGACGATAGCACTCATAACTGCAAATTCTACCGGGATCTATTCACACAGAGTAGTTGACGGTGTGCTTGCGCAATGTGAAAAATCCGGGCAGAGAGCAGGAATTGAAAGTCTTCTGGGACAGGGCGCTGACTGCCGGGCAGCAGAAAACTATCGGGTGTTTTTATCTGCGGGGAGGCTTTGATTATAACAAGCTGACCGCAAAGGACAAGGTGCTTATGAAAATGCTGAAAGTACGTTTACAGAAAATAAAAGAGCGTACCGAAGACCAGCAGGGTATGCTCGATGCCTACGATAAGCCTGTTGATTTCTCCGATAAAGAGAATATCAGGCCGCTGATAGAGTTTGTTTTGGAATAACTGCTGACTGACGCTGCTCCGGCAGCTGTTTATCACGGTCTGAACGGTGCTGCCATATATCCCGATACGCCGGTAAAATATGCCGGTTCAATACCTCATCCGGTGCGGTGAATGGGCGGCCGAAAAGCAATAATCGTCAGAAAAACAGCAATAAATGCGTTGACAGCATTAATATTTTATGATATTTTAAATATCGTATATCAATTATTTAATAAAAAGCAATGGAGGAATAATCAATGATTAAGAAAATGATCATCACGGCAGCTTCAGCAGCAACGATCTTCGGCGCAGCGGCTGTCCTGCCGCAGGCCGGCTTTCTGATGGGCTCGGACATCCCGGCTGCCGCGGCAGTTTCCGGAGACTATGAGTACAAGGCGCTCTCGGACGGCACGGTAAAGATCACCGAGTACAAGGGCAAAGCCTCAAACCTCACTGTTCCCGATAAGCTGAACGGCAAGACCGTTTCTGCCATCGGAGATCAGGCTTTCTATCAGTGCGATCTGAAGACAGTTACTATCCCCAAGAGCGTTAAGACCCTCGGCGCCGACTCCTTCAGAGAATCCGCCTCTCTTACCAAGGTCACATTCTCCGGCGGCACAACAAGCATCGGCACCTATTCCTTCTACGGCTGCACGAGCCTCAAGACCGTGACCCTGGGAAGCGGCCTGAAGGACATCGGGACTTATGTGTTCTACAACTGCAAGGAACTGACGAGCATCAAGATCCCCGATACCGTTACAAGCATCGGCGAATACTGCTTCGAGAACTGCTCGAACCTCAAGACTGCCACCCTCCCCGCCGAGATCACAGAGATCAAGGACGACACCTTCGCCTGGTGTACCAGCCTTGAGAGCATCAGGATCCCCAATAAAGTCAAGAAGATCGGCTGGCGCGCTTTCTCCTCCTGCAAAGAGATGAAGAGCGTTATCATGCCCAACAGCCTCAAGACCCTCGCTGAGGACGCTTTCAACAGATGCACCAACCTTACCAGCATCTCTATCCCCAACAGCGTAACAAGCATCGGAAAAGGCGCCTTTGAGAACTGCACAGGTCTTACCGGCGTGGTCATCCCTTCTACGGTCAAGGAGATCGGCAGCTACGCTTTCGGCTTCCTGCACAGCACAGGTTCGGCAACTCATACCAGGATCAGCGGCTTCACCGTATACGGTTCGACTTATATTGCAGAGTACTACGCAAAGTATGACGGCCACAAGTATGTTGATAACAGGATGTCGAAGTGCAGCGCAAGCATACCTTATTCGAGCTACACCTACCGCGGCCGCGGCATCAAGCCTACCGTAACAGTCAAGGACAGCGCCGGCAACAAGCTCAAGAGCGGTACCGATTACTCCGTTGCTTACTCCGGCAACACCAATGCCGGCACAGCCACTATAACCGTTACAGGCAAGGGCATTTTCACCGACACTCTCAAAAAGAAGTTTACCGTCAAGGCGCTTGACCTCTCCTCAAGTTATGCAAAGGTCAGCATACCTTACAGCAGCTACACCTATACCGGCTCTGCTATCAAGCCGAAGGTAACAGTGAAGTTCAAGGACGGCGACGTTATCCCCACAGGCGATTACACTCTTTCCTATTCCGCAAACACCAAGGTAGGCACCGCCACGATCACTGTCAAGGGCAAGGGCTCCAACGTCACCGGAACATACAAGAAGACCTTTATCGTCAAGCCTGCAAAGAACGAGATCACAAGCATCTCCTCCACCAAGGGCGCATTCAAGGTGAACTGGAAGAAAGGCACCGCCGGAACAGTGGGCTATCAGGTGCAGTATTCCACCGACAAGAATTTCAAGAACAATGTTCACAGCTATACATCCACTGCTCTGAGCGACCTCAGCGAGAATTTCTCCAAAGTTCCCAACAGCGGCGAGACCTGGTATGTAAGGGTGCGCTCCTTCTACACTAAGGACGACAAGACCACATCCACCCGCTACGGCAATTACAGCGCTGTGAAGTCGATAAAGATAAAGTAATGCCCGGAGCAGACAGATCGCTTTGATCCGGACAAGATATCAGAATTAAAAAATGCATACGTTCCCGCCGGAACGTATGCATTTTCTTATCTTTATCAGCAAACATATTATTTCGGTCTGCATTTATGCCCCGAAGCAGCTTCAAAGTTGTATCTTACGATACCGAGATCGATCTTTGCCAGAGGGAATCTCCGGGCGGTGATGACTGCATCCTCGCCGTCGATGTCAATGAAAAATCTCTGCTGATTCAGTGCTGTGGGAGCGAGGACAGCCGCAAGCATACCGTTTTTGAACCACACAGGCATATCTTCCTTATTTAATGCACAGAGCTTTGCAAGGGGCTTTGACTTATGGGGTACGCCCTCTGTCTCGCCGTATCCGACGGCGATAACGCAGACGATCTTTTCCCCGGCGGCGGTGTCTGCCTTGCACTTCCCTTTTCCGTAGGTGCCTGCCACCCAGCAGGTATTCAGCCCCTGCATCTGCGCTTCGAGGACGATCCGCTGGCCGTAATATCCAACGCGTTCATCCAGATCGGGGAGGGACTTTTTACCCACGGCCGCTATATAGTTGACAGCATTTTTGAATTTACCGTAATGCGCAAGCATCGTGCTGAAGCATTCCGGATCGTTTTCTATAAGCTGGATGTTCAGACCGCTTTCCGCGTTGCATTCTTTAAGGCAACACCGCACAACCCGCGGCTTGCGCCTCTGCACGTCATCTGCTTGCATATTTTCCGTCATAGCACACAAATTTTCCTTGCCGGGCGAAAAGCGAATTGGTCTTCGCTCGCCCGCCTGCGTCAAATTTATGCA
>JAFXRI010000085.1 GCA_017526445.1 Ruminococcus sp.
GGAAGTTACGACAATCGGAGAAAGTGCTTTTGATGGTGGTGCATGTTATGATGAATATACCAGCATAAAAAGCATAATAATACCAAATAGTGTTACTACTATTGAAGATCATGCTTTTCGTTATCTCAAAAACCTTGAAAGCGTAACGATACCAGACAGCGTTACAGAAACAGGATATGGTGTTTTTTCCTATAGTCCCAAATTAAAAAAAGTAACGCTTCCCAAAAATTTAACTAACATTGAAGTTTCTTTATTAGCTGGTTGTGAAAGCCTTGAAAAAGTGTCAATTCCAAATGGAGTTAAAAGCATTGGGGAGGGAGCATTTCAGCTATGCAAAAAGCTTGATAACGTTGTAATACCTAACAGCGTTAAAAGAATTGAGAAAAATGCTTTTTATGGTTGCGCAAAACTATCAAGAATAACTATACCAAATAGTGTTACAAGTATCAGTCAGGATGCCTTTTATGTGCAGTGGGATGAATGGTATGGGAGAAGCTTAATAATCCTTGGTACAAAAGGCTCTTATGCCGAAAAATATGCAAAAGAGCACGAGAATGAGGGGATTACATTTTGCCAGGATTTCGGACAATGTTCTGCCACCATACCTTATTCATCCTACACCTACCGCGGCCGCGGCATCAAGCCCACCGTTACCGTTAAGAACAATGCAGGAACAAAGCTGAAAAAAGACACCGACTACACAGTTTCTTATTCCGGCAACACCAACGCCGGAACGGCTACAATTTCCGTCAAGGGCAAGGGCAGTTACACCGGCAGCCTGAAAAAGACATTTACCGTTAAGGCGCTCGATCTCACTTCCAGCTATGCAAAGGTCGGGATACCCTACAGCGCTTACACCTACACCGGCTCTGCAATTAAGCCAGCCGTTACCGTGAAATTCAAGGACGGCGACGTTATCCCGGCAGATCAGTACACTGTAAGCTATTCCAATAACACAAAGGTCGGCACAGCCACCATAACCGTCAAGGGCAAGACCTCGAACGTGACCGGCACATACAAGAAAACCTTCGTTGTCAAGCCCGCAAAGAATGAGATAACCTCGATCTCCACCACCTCCGGCGCCTTCAAGATCAAGTGGAAGAAGGGCACGGCAGGTACTGTGGGTTATCAGGTGCTCTACTCGCAGGACAAGGCTGCTCTGAATGCTGCTTCCGGCGAAGTGAAGAACTCCAGCGCTAAGAAGTACGTTCACAGCTACACCTCCACAAACCTTTCCGACCTCAGCGAGAGCTTCTCGACTTATCCCAAGTCCGGGGAGACCTGGTACGTCAAGGTGCGCTCATTCTACACCAAGGACGGCAAGACCACCTCGACAAGATACGGCAACTACTCGGCTGTAAAGAGCATCAAGGTGAAATGATCTTCGGCGCTCCGCTGCAATATGCGGGGCGCTTTCTCTTTTATACCAAATTAGCACTCTCACGGGCCGAGTGCTAATTTTCATCTCGTTTTCACAAAGGCGTAACATAAAAATCATAAACGGGGCCTATCATATAGTTAAAGAAAAAGAAAAGGAGCTGACACCGATGGAAACGGTGAATAAATGATCTCGCAAAGACAATAATAAAAACAGAACGATTCCGCGAGAGACCGTGTGAACAATTTAAGGAGGTATGACTTATGTATGCTATGACACCTTTTGGAAAGAGAAATTATGACCTGTTCGATATGTTCGATGACTTTGACCGCAATTTCTTCGCTCCCGCTGAGGGAATACAGCGTATGCGCACTGATATCCGTGACGAGGGCGACAAGCTCGTTCTCGAGGCTGAGCTCCCGGGCTTCGCCAAGGAGGATATAAGCATCGACATCAATGACGATATGCTCACCCTCTCTGCTGAGCACAAGACCGAGTCTGAGGAGAAGGACAAGAACGGCAAGTATATCCGCCGCGAGAGAAGCTACGGTTCCTACAAGAGGAACTTCGACCTGAGCGGGATCAACGCCGATGCCATAACCGCAGAATACAAAAACGGTGTGCTCTGTCTTGACCTGCCGAAGAAGCAGATCCAGCAGCCGAAGACCAGAAGACTGGAGATCACTTCGGCGGACTGACTGACGGATAAGACAATGATATGAAATGAACGGCTCCCCCGGTACAATTATCGGGGGAGCTTTTTCTGTGTTTAAATTATTATGATATCAGGGCGATGCTATTGAAAATAAAAGTGGGATATGTTATAATGACAAAAAAGAAGCGCCGGACTTTCCGGCGGACAATGACATCGGGGGGAACTGCATATGGATATTTCCAAGATCGCCAAGAGAGGTACACCGAAGAGCTTTATGACTCTGCACGAGGATACGTCAGTCCTGCACAGGGGGACTCTGCCGCCGCACGCATATTTCATCCCCTTCGGCAAGGGACAGCAGCCCTTCGCCGACAGGACAAAGTCGCGTCGCTTTGAGCTGCTTAACGGCAGCTGGGGCTTCACCTACTACCCGAGCATCGTGGATATGCCGGACGATTTTATCTCGCCGGAGGCTGACACGGTAATACCCGTTCCCTCCAACTGGCAGCTGCACGGCTTCGGAAAGCCGCAGTACACCAATGTGTGCTACCCCATACCATTTGATCCGCCGTATGTGCCGGATGACATCCCTGTGGGAGTTTACCGCAGAAGCTATCAGTACACCCAGGACGGCCTTAGGAGGATACTCTGCTTTGAGGGCGCGGACAGCTGTCTGTACCTTTATGTCAACGGGAAGTTCGCCGGATATACTCAGGTGTCCCACGCTTTGTCGGAATTCGACATCACCGATCTGCTCACCGAGGGGGAGAACACGATCGTCTGTGCCGTACTCAAATGGTGCGACGGCACATATCTGGAGGATCAGGACAAGTTCAGGCTCTCGGGCATATTCAGGGATGTATATATGCTCTCCCGCCCGGAGGAGCATCTGACGGATATAAGGATAACTGCCGATGCTGAGGGTGAGCTCAGCGTGCAGGTCAGCGGGGGTTTTGCAGACATAGCTCTCTACGACGGAGACAAGCTGATATGCACAGGCACCGCAGGGGATAACGAGATCTTCTCTGCCAAGGTGGAGGAAGTCAGGCCCTGGAGCGCCGAGAGGCCTTATCTGTACAGGCTCATCATTACTTCCAATGACGAGGTCATCGGTGAAAGGGTGGGCTTCAGGACAGTTAAGATCGCCGACGGGGTATTCACCTTCAACGGCAGAAAGATCAAGTTTTTCGGAGTAAACCGGCATGACAGCTACCCGGACACCGGGTATTACGCTGACGAGTCTAAGATGCGCCGCGATCTTGAACTGATGAAGCGGCACAACATCAATTCTATCCGTACCTCGCATTATCCCAATGCGCCGCTGTTCTATCAGCTTTGTGACGAGTACGGCTTCTATGTCATCGACGAGGCCGATGCCGAGAGCCACGGCTGCGTGAACGTGTATCAGAATCTGAAATGGACCAAGCCCGGAGACTACAACGGGATCGCCCTTATCGCAAAGGATCCGATGTTCAGAGATGCGATACTTGACCGGGAGAGACTGCTGGTGTCGAGAGATGTCAACCGTCCCTGTGTTGTGATATGGTCACTGGGCAACGAGAGCGGCTGGGGAGAGAATTTCCTTGAGGGTGCAAAGCTCATCAAGGAACTGGACAGCACCCGCCCCGTCCACTACGAGAGCACACACCGCCTGGATGATACTCCCGACGATGTGCTGGATATGGTATCGAAGATGTATCCCTCGCAGGACGAGATGAAAAAGATCATAGAGAATGACAAGCGGCCTCTGCTGCTGTGCGAATACTGCCACGCTATGGGCAACAGCTCCGGCGATATGGAAGACTACTATCAGGTGTTCTGCTCGGACGACAGGTTCATGGGCGGACTTGTCTGGGAATGGTGCGACCACGCCTTCCCGGTGGGCGAGGATGAAAAGGGCGCAGCGAAGTACGGCTACGGCGGCGATTTCGGTGAGCTGCACCACGACGGCAACTTCTGCTGCGACGGTCTTTGCTATCCTGACAGGATACCCCATACCGGCCTGCTCGAAGCCGGTCAGGTCTATCGTCCGGTGAGAGTAAGCCGGGCTGACGGCGGATTTGTATTCAGGAGTCTTCTGCATTTTGTCAGTGCTGACGAGCTTTATGACTGCCGATACGAGATCACAGGCCCTGCCGGCGTCATCGCTGAGGGCAGGGTGGACTTCACGCTCCCGCCGGAAGGTGAGTGCAGAGTGACCGTTCCCGAGGCGGAAGGTGATTTCGGGACCGATACCTATATAAGATTCATCTTCACCGATAAGACCGGAGACGGCAGCGAAGGGCTGATAGTCTGCTTCGATCAGATACAGCTGGCGGAGGGCATATCCCGTAAGACGGTCATTTCCGACAAGCTGCCCGAACTCACCGAGAGCAGCCTCAGCTTTGAGGTCGCAGCGGGAGGCAGGCGATTCGTCTTTGACCGCCGGAGGGCGCAGTTCACTGTCATTGAGAAGGATGATGAGAATATACTCAAAAAGCCTATGGAGTTCAACTTCTTCCGCGCCCCCACCGATAACGATGTTATGCGCGGAGACTGGTACAGGCTGTATATGAACGATCCAGTGATAAAGGTATATGAGACAGAGATGACGCTGGACAACGGCTGTGCAGTGATAAGGGCGTACTCCGCTTACGGCAGGAGCATCTTCGAGCCCTTTGCAAGGGTGCGTGCGGAATACCGCATCGACAGCGACGGGAGACTCACCGTCAGCGCGGAGCTTGAAGCAAGTGAGAAGGTGGAGTTCCTGCCCCGCTTCGGCCTGAGGATATTTGCGGATGAGAGCTTTGAGACTGTGGGATATTACGGTTACGGCCCTTACGAAAGCTATGCCGACAAACACAAAGCGTCATATATGGGCAGCTTCACTGCCGCCATAAGCGATATGCATGAGCCTTATATCAGGCCGCAGGAAAACTCATCCCATTGCGGCTGCCGTCATATGACAGCCATAGGGGAGAGCGGTGCGCTCCGCATAAGCTCGGAGGAGAGCTTCTCCTTCAGCATCTCGTGCTATACTCAGGAGGAGCTGGCGTCCAAGGCTCATGAATGGGAGCTGGAAAAGAGCGGTTTCACTGTGATATGTGCCGACTTCTTTATGGCAGGCGTGGGCTCCAATTCCTGCGGACCGGCGCTGCTTGAGAAGTACCGCGTGCCGTTGCCCAAGTGCAGCGGAACGCTTACTCTGGAGATCATGTGATATGCTGCGGCAGGCTTCTTAGGAAAATGTTCACAAACTGTTTTGACATATGCGTTGAAATTTTTGTTGATTATGCTATAATTAATTAATATAATAGCAAAGATGAGCGGATAAGTAATATGATCAGGAAGTGATGCTTATATGAAACAGCTCCAGTTTGAATACCGCGACCCAATTACATTCAGGCGTGAAATGAAAAAGGCTGCCCAGTGGTGCAGGTCGATCATGCATTCGGCCATCGTTTTTGATATTTTTGCTCAGACGATGACTTATTCGGAGGCCGATGAAGTAAGAGACATCATCCTGAGCGAGATACCCGAGGCGCTGTACCGCGGCTGCTCGACCAACGGCAACATATTCGAGGGCAGACTGGCTGACACTCCAATAAGCGTTTCCTGCACCATCTATGAGTATCCGGATACCAAGGTCGAGATCATGCAGGTGTATATGACCTCGGAGACGGAAAAGGATGTAGTGGATAAGCTGGCTGCTTTCGTTAAGGATAACCCCTGGGTGAAGGCAATAGAAATGCTCATAACCATACGCGGGATGTCCATGACTTCGCTGTGTGAAGATATGAGCCTGATAGATCCTTCGGTCAAGATCTTCGGGGGAGGAGCTTTTGCTCCTGAGTTCAACGAGAACCACGCCTATGTATTTTCGAGCAGCGGTGAGTGCTCGGACAACGCAGCTGTGTTTATGATGCTTGGCGGTGACGATCTTCATGTCCATACTACCTATATCACAGGCTGGAAACCGCTGGGCAAGGAGCTTATCGTGACCAGAGCCGAGGGCAGCACGATATATGAGCTTGATCACAGGCCGGCGTATGAGACCTACTATAAGTATCTGCATATAAAAAACGACGAGAATTTTTTCACCAACACGCTGGAGTTTCCCTTCTTTTATGAGCACGAGGGAATGAGCATACTCCGTGCGCCGATCGCCAGCAACCCTGACGGCTCCCTTTCCATGACTGCGGATGTGGAGCAGAACGTCAAGGCGCGGATCGCATACGGCGATCCCTGGACGATACTCTATGAGATACAGAAGGGCGGTCAGAAGCTGGCGGCGCTCCAGCCGGAGGTCATACACATCTACTCCTGCGCGGCAAGGCGTACCTTCTGGGGCTCGGAGATCGGCAAGGAGACTATGCCGTTCCAGTCGATAGCGCCCACATCGGGCTTTTACACCTCGGGAGAGTTCCTGCGCACTGACGGCGTGGTCAACCAGCACAATGTTACGCTGGTCGTGGCAGCTTACCGCGAGGGTGACAGGCTTGAGGACAGTGCCGGCAGCTTTGAGATGTCCACAGAGTCTCTTTCCGGAAAGGTCTCGATGATAAACAGACTGGCGACATTTATCGAGGCATCAACACTCGAACTGGAGGAAGCCAATCAGAAGCTGGCGGAGATGGCGGTCAGGGACGGGCTCACAGGGCTTTATAACCGTACCGAGATACAGAGGAGGATAACCGGCGCCCTTGCGGAGGAGAACAGTCAGACTGCTCTGATAATGCTTGATGCCGATGATTTCAAGGCTGTAAACGACAACTACGGACACAGTGTCGGTGACGATGTACTGAGGCTGCTGTCTAAGCTGATACACGATTCCTGCAAGGCTTCGGGTACCGGAGCCAAAGCGGGGCGCTGGGGCGGCGAGGAGTTTATGATACTCATAAGCGGCAAGGGTGCTGAACGTGCCGAAGAGATCGCCGAGAAGCTCCGCGCTGATTATGAAAGGCTGGAGATCCCTGCGGCAGGCAGACAGACTGTCAGTCTCGGAACGGCCCACGCATTCCCGGGAGAGAGTGCCGACTCACTGTGTATGCGTGTTGACAACGCCCTCTACCACGCCAAACGCTTGGGCAAGAACAGGGTGGTCATTGCGAAGGCCCAGGAATAATAAAGGCAACACCGCACAACCCGCGGCTTGCGCCTCTGCACGTCATCTGCTTGCCAGCTTTCCGTCATATTACCCAAATTCTCCTTGACGTTGCGTAAAGCGAAGTGAACTTCGCTAGCAAACCTGCGTCGAATTTAGGCAATCTGACGAAAACCTGGACATCGCATCTGACGCACAGGGGTTGTGCGGTATTGCCTAAAACAAGGAGTCCGCTTTAGCAGGCGGCTCCTTTTTATTGTAAGGACAGCAAAAGGCACCTCTGCCGATAAACAGCAGGGGTGCCTTTGAAGTGTTGGTTTACCGCGCCGGTGCTTATGCCATTCCGGCGGTGATAATAGCCATCTTATAGACCTCGTCGGCATTGCATCCGCGGGAGAGGTCATTGATGGGAGCGTTGAGTCCCTGGAGGATGGGGCCGTATGCCTCGTATCCGCCGAGACGCTGTGCGATCTTATAGCCGATGTTTCCTGCCTCGATGAGGGGGAAGATGAAGGTGTTGGCCTGGCCTGCCACCTTGCTGTCGGGGCACTTGGTCTTTGCTACCTCAGCAGAAACGGCAGCATCGAACTGGAACTCGCCGTCGATAACGAGCTGGGGATCAAGCTTTCTTGCCTCGATAACTGCATCGTGGCTCAGCTGTACTGTGCCGCCCTTGCCGGAACCGTAAGTCGAGAAGCTGAGTACAGCGACCTTGGGATCGATACCGAAGAAGTCAGCGGTCCTTGCGGTCTCGACAGCTACCTCAGCCAGCTTTCTTGCAGCTGTGAGGACAACGTTGCCTTCCTTATCGACTGTATCAGTATAGCCCAGGTTGATAGCGCAGTCGCCCATAGCGATCTTCTCTTCCTTGCCGTCCTTCTCTCTGAAAAGGATGAAGGAGGAGCTTACGAGGTTAGAGCCCTTCTTGGTCTTGATGATCTGAAGAGCGGGGCGAACGGTATCGGCTGTAGAATAAGTAGCACCGCCCAGCAGAGCGTCAGCCTTGCCGGCCTTTACCAGCATAGTGCCGAAGTAGTTGCTCTTTGCCAGAGCAGCGCGGCACTCTTCCTCGGTCATCTTGCCCTTTCTGAGCTCGACCATCTGAGCAACGAGAGCGTCCATTTCGGGATAGGCGGCAGGATCGAGGATCTCTGCGCCGCTCACTTCAAAACCGCCCTTGGCGGCAGCTGCCTTTACCTCGTCAGGATCACCGCAGAGGATAACGCCCATAAGGTCTTCCTTGAGCAGTCTGTCCGCAGCGGAGAGGATCCTTTCATCGGTACCCTCGGTGAACACGATAGTTTTCTTGCTCGCTTTAAGATTAGCGATAAGCTTGTCAAACATTCCCATTTTGATATACCTCCAGAATAGATCTCCCGGCAGGGCCGGGGATATTAGTACTATTCCATTATAGCACATCTTATTTTGATTTTCAATAGTATCGGGAGATAAAAAATGACTATCCCTGATGTTTGCAGGACTGCGGTCCGGTGAGGCCAAGGGACAGTCAGTTTTTATGGGGGAGCATATCACATTTTCTGCCTGCTCCTGGCGAACAGCGAGGCTGCAAAGGCGAAGGTCATAGCGGCGGTCAGCCCTGCCGCACAGCTGGTGAGGCCGCCGGAGAATATGCCGATGAAGCCCTTTTCATCCACGGCAGTCCGGACGCCCTTTGCCAGCAGGTCCCCGAAGCCTGTTAGGGGGACGGAGGCGCCCGCTCCGCCCAGATCCTTTATCGGCTCGTAGATGCCGGCGGCTGACATTATCACTCCCGCCGTCACATACAGGACAAGGATCCTTGCCGGAGTCAGCGCAGTCTTGTCTATTAGGAGCTGCCCTGCGGCGCAAAGTGCTCCGCCTATTGCGAATGCATAGATATATTCCATAGTCAGTGTACCGTCCTTTTTGCAAATCTGATGTCGGGGAGACTGCCGGCTTCACCGGAGAGCCATATGGCGTGGGATATGGCAGGGATGCTCTCGCCCTGGGCGTTCACGGTGGGAGACATAAGGGCTCCCGTGGCGGCAAAGAGGATGTTCTTCATCTCGCCGCTTCGCAGTTTCGGGATAAAATATCCGCAGAGGACGCTTGCGGCACATCCGGCGCCGGAGGCTCCCGCGTGGACGTCCTGCTCGTCGAAGGAATAGAGCATAGTTCCGCAGTCCATATGCAGATCTCTGATGTCCACACCGTCCCGCCCGAACAGCTCGCAGAGCAGTCTGCTCCCCACCTTGCCCAGATCTCCCGTGACTATGGCGTCAAAGAAATCCGGGGAGAGTTCGGTATCGGCAAAGAACTGTTTCAGGCTGCTGTAGGCGGCGGGAGCCATGGCTGCTCCCATATTTGCAGCATCGGTCACACCCATGTCGATGACCTTCCCGACGGTGGCGGCGCGTACAAAGGGCGGAAGTTTCTCGGCGGACACCACCAGTGCTCCTGCGGCGGTGGCGGTGTACTGCGAGGTGGGAGTCCGCTGTCCTCCGTAGTTGAGAGGGAAGCGGTACTGGCGCTCGGCGGCGCAGAAGTGGGAGGATGTGACTGCCAGCGCCCGTGAGACATATCCTCCGTCCACCAAAAGAGAGGACAGCAGAAGCCCCTCCGTGACTGTGGAGCAGGCACCGTATATCCCGAGAAAGGGGATGCCCAGGTCCCGGATGCCGTAGGTGGTGCCGACGCATTGGTTGAGCAGGTCACCTCCGAACATAACATCTATCTGCTCAGAGGTGAGCTCTCCCTTGCCGAGGGCGTGGATGACAGCCTCCTTGAGCAGCTTGCTCTCGCCCTGCTCAAAGGTATCGCAGGAAAAGAACGGATCTTCATTGATCTTATCGAAATAGCGGGACAAAGGTCCGTCGCCTTCCATTTTCCCGCCTACGGCAGCAGAGGTGACAACAGCGGGTGCAGAGCTGAAAAAGAATGTATTGCCTTTCATAGCGGCCTCCTTCCGGAAATATATCTCCGGGATTAGTATTGCCGTACTAAGGCAGGTTATTCATTATATCTATGTCTGCTTTATGTCTGCTTTGCGCGGAAAGAGCCGTACTTGCAATTTTCTTTTTTCTGTGATATAATAAGGTGTATTCTTGAGAGCGGGGTGAGTATCAGGCATATGACTATTACCGAGAAGGAAAATCCCCGTCTGCCTTATCTGCGGGACAAGACCTCCAGGCTTACGGCTTCGCCGGGGTGCTATATAATGAAAGACAAGACCGGGAAGATCATCTACGTCGGCAAGGCTAAGAACCTGAAGAACCGCGTGAGCTCCTATTTCCGGCCCTGGCAGGATCATCTGCCGAAGGTGTGGAAAATGGTCTCCCATGTGGAGGATTACGATTTTATCGTCACCGATTCGGAGTTTGAGGCTCTTGTGCTGGAGTGCTCGCTCATCAAGCAGTATGCCCCGAAGTATAATATCCTGCTGAAGGACGACAAGGGCTACAGCTATATCCGAGTCACGAAAGGGCCTTTTCCAAGGCTCCAGGCAGCTTTGCAGAAGGAGGACGACGGCGCACAGTATATTGGGCCTTATACCAGTTCCTTTGCGGTCAAGCAGGCCGTCGAGGAGGCTAACCGTGTATTTCAGCTGCCCACCTGCCAGAGAAGGTTCCCCCAGGATTTCCGCAAGGCAAGGCCGTGCCTCAATCACCACATAAAGAAATGTATGGGCGTCTGCACCGGGCAGTTCTCCGAGGAGGAGTATAACGAAACGGTGAGACAGGCTGTGGACTATATAAAGGGAGGCTCGCAGCAGTCGGTGGAGCGGCTCACCGAGCAGATGAACGCTGCTGCGGAGGAGCTGGATTTTGAGCTCGCCGCCAAGCTGAGAGACCGCATCGCCGCTATCAGAAAGGCTGCCGACGATCAGAAGATAATCGACGACAGTATGAAGGATTCCGATATAATCGCCATATCCCAGAACAGCGAGAAGGCCTGTGCTTCGGTGATAATGTACCGGGGAGGAAGGCTTTTCGACAAGGCGGATTTCTTCCTCGGCGAGAAGGAGGATCAGGCTCAGATGCGGGAGAGCTTTATCACCGGATATTATTCGGTAAGGGAGTTCGTCCCGAAGGAGATACTGCTTGACGAGAAGATCGAGAACTATGAGCTGCTGGAGAAATGGCTCAGAGAGAAAAGCGGTCACGCTGTGCATATCTCTACTCCCCGGAGGGGGCATCTGCTTAGGCTGACAACTCTTGCTAAAAACAACGCTTCGGAGTATCTGTCGATAAATGTCGGCCGCACGGGCAGGGAGATCACTGCTCTGGAGGAGCTTACAAAGGCCCTCGGACTGCCAAAGCCCCCGCGGTTTATCGAGTGCTACGATATTTCCAACCTTGCTTCATCGGATATGGTGGCGGGTATGGTCGTATATGAAAACGGCCGCCCGTGCAGGAAGTTCTATAAAAGATTTTCGATCAGGACCGTTGCCGAGCAGAACGATTATGCCTGTATGGCCGAGGTGCTCAGGCGGAGGTTCGAGAATTATTTTGAAAAAAGCGACGAGGGCTTCGCCACGCTGCCTGATCTGATACTGCTGGACGGAGGGCAGGGACACGTCAATGTCATCACCCCGCTGGTGAGAGCTATGGGAGTCGATGTGCCGATATTCGGCCTTGTCAAGGATTCCAGACACCGCACGAGGGCTGTTGCCACCGGAGGCGGAGAGATAAGCCTTACCGGCTGCAGAGCCGCTTTCGCTCTGGTCACTCAGATACAGGACGAGGTCCACCGCTTCGCCATAACCTATCAGGCCAAGAAGCACAAGAAGTCTTCTTATCAGCTGGAGCTGACGAAGGTCAGGGGCATCGGCGAGAAAAAAGCCGTAAAGCTCATGACCGAGTTCAAGACCAAGGAAAAGCTCAGAGAAGCGTCTGCCGAGCAGCTGGCTCAGGCAGCGGGCGTGAACTTATCCGTGGCGGAGGAGCTCTATGAGCTGATACACAGCGAGATGTAACTAACGGACGGAGGGTAAAGGATGTCAAAGCTTGCTGACTGGTTGCTGGATGTCTTTTTCCCGAACCGCTGTCCCTGCTGCGGAAAGGTGATAAGATGGGACCTTCTGGTCTGTGGAAAGTGTGCGGGGGAACTCAGGCGCTTCGATAACTCGTCGGACACACCTCCGGAGGGCTGTTCGGCATCCTTCTCGCTGTACAGGTACGAAGGTCCCGCCAAGCCGGGGATATACTCCATAAAAGACGGCACCGGAAAGAATTTCATCCGCTTTTCGGCTGACAGGATCGCCCCGGAGCTGGAAGACTGCGGAGCAGACCTGATAACCTTCGTGCCGAGAGCAAAGCGTAAAAAGCGGGAGTACGGCTTCGATCAGGCTGAAATGATAGCAAAGGCCCTTTCCGGGAGGATGGGGATACCCTGTGACTCCGGGCTCATCGCCAGGCGCCGCGACAGGACGGAGCAGCGTGAGCTGAACGCCGGTGAGAGAAGCATCCACGCAAAAAGCGTTTACGTCCCCGCAAAGGGGGCAAGGGATATAAAAGGCAGATGCATCCTGCTGGCAGACGATGTCCGCACTACGGGCGCTACACTTGAAGCGTGTACGCACATACTCAGGGAAGCGGGGGCTTCGGAGGTCATCACGGTCACGCTGTGCAGGGCAGTACTGGACAGCGACTAAGCTGTAAGAAAAGAGATCAAGGTTCGGTGATTGTTATGAAATTGTTTAAGAGAGGTGCTGTTATAGCGGCGGCGTTTATGCTAAGCGTCGGCGTATTCTCGGGCTATGCCGAGGAGGCTGAACAGCCGGAGCAGACTGAGCCTGCGGTCTCGGAGGAAGAAACAGCCGATCCTGTCTCGCCGCTTGACGAGGCAGTCAGGGAGGCTGAGGAAAGATACGAAAAGGAACACGCCGGTGAGGAGGCAGCTCCGGAGGAGGAGCCTGCCGGCGATGAGGAAGATGAGCCCGATGAAGAAACGGACGATGAGGAAAATGCTGCCGGGGATGATACGGAGGAGACTCCCGGAGAAGTAACTGAACCCTCTGAAGACGGCGGTGACGGAGATGAGAACGGTGAGCCCGGCTCCGGAGATCGGCCGGGAGAGGGGCAGGAGGATACCGGTGATACTGCGGAGGATGACACTGCTGCTGACGGATCGGGTACTCAGCCGGCTCCGGGAGAGGATACTCCGGCAGAGGATGACAGCCAGCCCTGGGAGCCTGACAGCAGTGAGGAGCCTGTCCTTCCCGACGAGGATGTTATGGATGATGCGGAGGCTTCGGAGAACGATGCCCCGTCAACGGCCTTTGATGTGACTCCCTATGCGGAAAGGCTCAGGGAGATCGGCACTGCTCAGAAGAAACTGGACGAGCAGATCAAGGAGGCCGAGAACGACATAAGCAAGGAGAAAAAACTCCAGAAGGCTGTTTCGGAAAAGCTCGGGACCATAGAGGAAAAGATAAGTGTGCTCAACTCCTATATCACAAGACTGGAGATAAGCATCAGCGACAACAGGGCTGCTACGGAGAAAAAGCAGAAGGAGATCGACGAAAGCATCGAGAAGTTCAAGAGACGTCTGAGGGCTTTGTATATCGCGGGAGGCGAGGAAGGCTATGTCAGCGTTCTGCTTAGCTCCAGTGATTTCTATGACGTACTGATGCGTATGGAGCTGGTCAAGCGCGTTGCTGAACACGATGACAGGTTTATAAGCGAGCTCCACGAAAGCAAGCGGGAGCTTGAAAAAATGCAGGAACAGCTGGATGCCCAGCAGGCGGAGTACGACCGTCAGATGAAGGCGCTCACCGACCAGAGGACGGAATACAATGAGCTTCTGGCCAAGCATACTGAGGTGAGGAAAAATCTGGAGAAAGAGAAGAAGGAACTGGAGGAAAAGAACAAAGCCTATATCGAAGAACGCAAGGCCTTTGAAGCTGATCTTTCGGGACTTCTCAAATCCGATTACGGCGAGTCGTCGGGTGATACCGCCCGTGAGGCTGCCGAGCTGGAGGCTAATGCTGCGCTGAAGACGCTGCACGAGTGGATAGAAAAGCGCATCGCTGACGGCGAGGAGCTGAAAGAAAACGAGTGCGTTTACGAGTTCGAGTGGCCGGCCCCGGGAGTATATTATATCTCCTACGGCGTGGGCGCGCGCTGGGGGAGCTATCATCAGGGCATAGACATATCCGGTGACAAGGGTGATGAGATCGTCGCTTCGGAGACAGGCAAGGTCGTGCGTATAAACACCTCCTGCCCCCACGATTACGGCAAGAGCGAATCCTGCGGCTGCGGCGGAGGCTATGGCAACTACATCATACTCGATCACGGCAACGGCTTCCTGACGCTGTACGGTCACCTGACCAAGGTGGATGTGGAGGTCGGGGATGTGATCCCCAAGGGCGGACATCTCGGTCTTATGGGATCCACCGGTTTCTCTACGGGCGATCATCTGCATTTTGAGATACGCTACAAGGGGATGTATCTTAATCCTGCTGCTTATGTAAAAATCAGGAAATAGCATTGACAAGGTCTGTGGGATATGATATAATTCAGGTAACGATCAGCGGGGAGCATTTGATAAATATTTCGTCTTGCTGCGGATAGACGGAGCAAGTCGGAGGACAGATCATTGCAGGAGGCAAAAATATGAAAGCAAGAATTTTCAGCGCCGCCATGCTGGCGCTCATACTCGCGGCCGTCAGCGGCTGCTCGATAAATACTTCCGAGAGCACTTCCAAGGCAGATACGGCGGCTGTTTCGGAGACATCCGGGGCTGCGGAGGCGGATAACAGCGCCGATGATACAGCAAGCTCTTCGGAGGCTTCTGCGGAGATAAAGCTCAACGGTACATCTGCCGAGATCCCCGAGGGGACAGCGGGCGTATCGGCTGAGGGCAGTGTTATAACAGTTACTAAGGCGGGAAGCTACAGCTTCACCGGCACGCTTGATGACGGACGTATCATAGTCAATGCTCCGAAGACCGACAAGGTGGATATTTACCTCAACAATGTGACGGTTACCAGCTCGTCCAGTGCTCCCGTAAGAGTTGAGCAGGCTGATGGTGTTACTCTGCATCTTGTGGAAGGTACGGTCAACACCTTTACCGACAGCGCCGCAAATGACGTTTCGGCCTGCATTTCCGCCAAGGATGATCTCACGATCAAGGGCAAGGGGACTCTCAACGTTACGGGTGTTGCCAAGCACGCGATCAAGTCCTCCAACGATGTGAAGATCAAAAACGGAGTGCTCAATCTGAAAGCGGCTTCGGCGGGTGTGTACGGCGAAGATAAGGTACAGATCACCGGCGGAACGATCACGGTCACAGCCTGCAAGGACGGCATCAAGTCGGTGAACGAGACCGAAGCGGGCAAGGGCATCGTGACCTGTGAGGAGGCTGCGGTGGATATACAGAACGCTTCCGGCAACGGTATTGAAGCGACAACAAGTGTTACCGTGACCAGCGGCAGCATAAAGATACACTCGATCAAGCAGGCAGTCAACTGCAAGACGCAGGCCATTACTGAGGGCTGCGTGGTGAAATACTGACAGAAACAAAAAACATCCTCCCGCTGCGGGAGGATGTTTTGCTTTATAAGATCATTTTCTGAAATACTCTTCGTACCATACAAGGAAGGTGTAAATCGTCCAGATCTTGCGCCAGTTGTCGGAGTTGCCGCTGACGTAGTCCTTCCAGATCGCATCCACTTCGTCGAGATCAAAGAACTCGCCTGCCCAGTCGGCAGTCAGCTTGGCTTTTACATCCGCATTGTAGCGGTCGTCAGCCAGCCAGATGCGTATCGGAACGATGAAGCCCAGCTTTTTGCGGAAGGCTATCTCCTCGGGGAGGACCTTAGCAGCAGCTGTGCGGAAGGCGATCTTGTTCTGCTCCTCAGTGACCTTGTATTTTGAGGGGAGCCTTGCGGCTATGTCGAAGATGCGCCTGTCGGTGAGGGGCATCCTGATCTCTAAGCCGGCGGCCTCGCTCATTTTGTCAACGTTCAGGTAGATATCACCTTCCAGCCAGATCTGGATGTCCACACATGACATCTTAGTGAGGGGATCCAGTCCTTCGGTCTCGTCATAGATATACCTGACAAGGTTTATGGGAAGCACCTCGGGATCGTAGTGCTTCAGCAGGCGCTGCTTTTCCTCCTCCTTCATAATATTGGTATTGCCCACATAGAAGGTCTTGAGGTTGTCGCCGTAGCGCTCGGCGTTGCGGTACATATTATATCCGCCGAAGAATTCGTCAGCACCCTCCCCTGAATAGCAGAGCTTGGTGTGCTTTGCGGTTTCGATGCAGCCTATGGAGAAAACTATGGCCGAAGCGTCGCCCAGGGGCTGCTCCATGTTCTTCATAACATAAGGAACTATGCCGAAGTACTGCTCGGGAGTGATGAGTGCGGTGGAGTTCTTTCTGTTCAGCATTTCGGAGGTCTTCCTTGCCAGGACAGACTCATCGAAGCGCTCCTCCTCATAGCCGCAGGAATCCGACATTTCCGCATCGCTCATAGCGAACACATAGGAGCTGTCCACACCGCCGGAAAGGAAGCTCTCGGCGGTCTCGCCGGGATCCTTGACTTCCTGCATCATAAGCTTTACGGTCTCGTGTATCTCATCTGCCCAATCTTCCAGGGATTTTTCGTTATCCGGTCTGAAGGCGGAGGAGGGCGTCCAGTAGCGCTCTGTCCTGAGCTTTCCGTCCCTGAACTCCAGCCAGTGTCCGGGCATAAGCTTCTTTACTCCCTTGAAGAAGGTATCTTCTCCGGCGACGTAGGTCAGGCTCATATAGATCTGGAGCATATCGTAATTGATCTCCTTCTTGAAGCCCTCGTCGTTGATGAATCCGGAGATATTGGTGCCGTACAGCAGCCTTCCGTCCTCGGTGACATAATAATAGAAGGGCTTGGTACCGAACTGGTCGCGCATACAGAACAGCATATCCTTTTCGGTATCGTAAAGTGCAAATGCGAACATACCGTACAGGTGGTCTGCCATTTCGCTGCCCCATTTTTCGTATGCGGCGGCGATGATCTTTTCCTCGCGCTCGCGTCTCGGCATCCCGGCGGGCAGGCCCAGCTCTTTGCAAAGTGCGGCGTGGTTGCGGATATGTCCGCGGTAGTCTTTGATCTCGATCATATTATTCACCTCAAATAATTATATGCCGGTCTTATGACGGCTATTCGTTCCTGCCGCAGATCAGGACGGCCAGACTGACGGTCAGCAGTCCGCCGGTGATGTAGTATGCGACCTCGGGCACGTGCAGTACAATAAAGAGGAAGCCTAACAGCAGTATCGCTGCAAGCAGCACACCTATCGCTGCCCAGGGCTTGACTCTCAGCACGGGAAAGCGTCTGATGAGCCTGGTCCTCAGGCCGAAGCGCTGCTCCAGCGCGAACCATGCTCCGAACCCGAACAGCAATGTTCCTGCCAGGCAGATCACAGCACCTATCCTGCTCACTGCACATACCTCCCTTAGAAAAAAGAGCCGCGGCAATGGCGGCTCTTTATCATTTTGGATAATTACAGTACACGAACTCTTACAACGCCTTCGATAGCCTTGATAGCGTCGATGTCAGCGCTTCCGCTGACGTCGAGCATAGTGTAGCTCCAGTCCTTCTTGCTCTTGTTTACCATATTCTCGATGTTTGCGCCCTTGTCGGCAACAGCAGTTGTGATCTGGGAGATCAGCGCAGGAACGTTCTTGTGCAGAATGCAAACGAGAGCGTCGCCGGTCTTGGCGAGGTCAGCGTTCGGGAAGTTTACGGAGTTGATGATAGCACCGCGCTCGATATAAGCTCTGAGCTCGTCAGCAGCCATAACAGCGCAGTTGTCCTCGCTCTCCTCGGTGGAAGCGCCCAGGTGAGGGATAGCAACAACGTTCTCTACGCCGAGCACCTCGTCGCAGGGGAAGTCAACAACGTATCTTGCAGCCTTGCCGCTTGCAAGAGCCTCGATGATAGCATCAGAGTTGACCAGCTCACCTCTTGCGAAGTTGAGGATGCGCACGCCGTCCTTGCACAGTGCAAGGGTATCCTTATTGATGGTATCCTTGGTATCTGCGTTGTAGGGGAGGTGCAGCGAGATGAAATCGCTCTCGGAATAAATGTCATTGATGTTGGTGGTAACCTTTACGTCGGGCTTGAGGTTAAGAGCTGCATTTACCGACAGGAAGGGGTCGTAGCCGATGACCTTCATACCCAGAGAGATAGCGATATTTGCCAGCTTTCCGCCGATAGCGCCAAGACCGATCAGACCGAGAGTCTTGCCCATGATCTCATTGCCGGCGAAGTTGGACTTGCCTTTCTCTACCATCTTGCCTACCTCAGCGCCGTTGCCCTTGAGTGTCTTTGCCCACTCGATAGCCTCGGGGATCTTTCTGGAAGCGAGGAGCAGTCCGCAGACAGCCAGCTCCTTAACAGCGTTGGCATTAGCACCGGGAGTGTTGAACACTACGATGCCCTGCTCAGCACACTTGTCAACGGGGATATTGTTGGTACCTGCACCTGCTCTTGCGATAGCGAGCAGATTGTCCTTGAACTCCATATCATGCATCTTAGCGGATCTTACCATGATAGCGTCGGGAGCATCGCAGTTATCTGTAACGGTGTAATCGCCGCCCAGTCTGCTCGTGCCGACTGCCGCGATCTTGTTGAGCGTCAGTATATTGTACATTGTGATCATACCTTTCAATAGTTATTACAGTTAGGCAAACAGCGCGGAGCGGTATGCCCCGCGCCGATGCGCAGTTTTCTTACTTGAATCTTACAGCTGTGCCGTAAGCCATGATCTCGGAGGCACCCTGTGTGATGGAGGATGAACCATAGCGGATGCCGATAACGCCGTCAGCGCCCAGCTGCTTGGCAGCATTCACCATTCTCTCGGTGGCGATGTTCCTTGCGTTGTCCTGCATCTCGGTATATTTCTTCATCTCGCCGCCAACAAGATTGCGCAGTCCCGAACCGATGTCCTTGAGTGCATTCACTGACTGAACGGTACCGCCCTGTACGAGGCCCAATACTTCAAAGTCTCTTCCGATATTATCAGTTGTTGCCAACAGCATAACGATTACCTCCTGTAAAAAAATTTATGAATTCTCAGCCTCAAACTTCTTCATGAACTCAACGAGCTTCTCAACGCCCTCGATAGGCATAGCGTTGTAGATGGAAGCTCTCATACCGCCGACAGTTCTGTGGCCCTTGAGGTTCTCAAAGCCGGCAGCCTTAGCCTCGGCTACGAACTTCTTGTCCAGATCCTCATTGCCGGTAACGAAAGGAACGTTCATTATGGAGCGGTCCTTCTTCTCAACGGTGCCCTTGAACATCTTGCTCTCGTCAAGGAAATCATAGAGGATCTTTGCCTTCTTCTCGTTGTGAGCCTTCATGCCCTCGAGACCGCCCATCTTCTTGATCCACTTGAATACCTTGCCGCAGATATAGATGCCGTAGCAGGGAGGAGTATTGTAAAGCGAATCGTTGTCAGCCTGGATCTTCCAGTCGCACATTGTGGGGCAGGCCTTGAATGCGGGGCCGTCAGCGATAAGGTCTTCTCTTACGATAACGATCTGCACGCCCGCAGGGCCGACATTCTTCTGAACGCCGCCGTAGATAACGCCGTACTTGGAAACGTCCACAGGCTCAGACAGGAAGCAGCTCGATACATCGGCTACCAGCTCATGGCCCTTGGTGTTGGGCAGAGTCCAGTACTTGGTGCCGTAGATAGTGTTGTTCTCGCAGATATATACGTAGTCAACATCATCGGGGATGTCCAGATCGGAGCAGTCGGGGATGTAGGAGAAGGTCTTGTCTGCGGAGGAAGCAACTCTTACTACCTCGCCGTACTTTTCAGCCTCGGCAGCTGCCTTCTTGGCCCACTGACCGGTGATGATGTAAGCAGCTTTGCCCTTGCGCATCAGGTTCATAGGTACCTCTGCGAATACCAGCGAAGCGCCGCCCTGCAGGAAGATCACCTTGTAGTTGTCGGGAATGTTCATCAGCTCTCTGAGATCCTTCTCAGCTTCCTTGATGATGTTGTCATAGGCCTTTGAGCGGTGGCTCATCTCCATGACAGACATTCCTGTGCCCTGATAATCGAGCATTTCGTCTGCGGCCTCTTTGAGCACTTCCTCGGGAAGTACAGCGGGGCCTGCGCTGAAGTTGTAAACTCTACCCATTTTTGAAAACCTCCAATATATAATAAAATAACACCAATATTATATTACTTTTTCTCAGCAAAGTCAAGAGAGCGCATTTGTTCCTTTGGTCCGCTGCGGGAGCGGCATTTGCAATTTTGCGTCGGAATTCCTGCATTTTTTCGGGGAAAAGTCCATAGCAGCGCCCAGTTGCGCCGTTTGTAAATTTTTTTTAAATTTGCCCCGGCGGATGATACCCGTGAAGCACGCGACTTTTTCCGTGAAAGATCCGAGCGGTATGCTCCTGCTGTGTGAGCCCGGCTGCATCAGCCGGATGTCACAGAAATCTGACTGTAATTTTGTGGAAAACTTACAAAAAGATACTACAGCCCTTTGCAGAATTTACAAAATATACACATACATTAGATGCAATTTTGCTGCGCTTGTGTTATAATATACAAGGATAATAATGAAACGATGCCGGGGAGGCTTGCTTATCCCCCGGCAGATCTGAGGTGTGGACATTGGATTTCAGGGATTTGTTTATCGAACTGGTGAAGCAGCTTAATTCTTTGAAAGAGACGGAGTTCTTTGAGACGCGCATCATTATGAAGAAGCTCTGCGATTATCTGCGTGTTGAAAGGATCGCCACGACTACATATGCAAACACGAAGCTGGAGGCACTTGGCAGGGGCGATGAGCTTGTTGCCTTCAACAGCGGCCGTGAGTGCGTGGAAGCGCTTTCCGACAGGATCGTCAACGAGATGATGAACGTTATAACCTGCCGTGTTTATATAGCAAAAGGGGCGGAGCCCTGGAGCGATACGGAAAAGGAGCAGATCAGGCTGGTGATCGAGACGATCTCCGTGTATGTTAGCCGGAGCAGGATCCAGGCTGCTGCTGACAGGTTCGCGTTCTTTGACGAGGACGGATACCACAACCTGAGATTTTTTATAAGGCATATCGAGCGCACAGCCCAATCGACGGGGCTGAAGGGTATGGCGGCTATCCATTTCAATTTTAAGCATTTCTCGGTCGTCAATCAGCAGATCGGCAGAAAGGCCGGAAGCTTTGTTATGCACTCTTTTGTTGAAAGCGTGGGGAGGATCGTCGGAAGGGATGGTATTGTCTGCCGTATGGGCGGAGACAATTTCGTCTCATTCGTCAAGAAAGAAAAGCTTGATGTCGTGCTGCACTATCTGAGCGGCTCAGCTATTGTATATAATGTAAACTCCGGAGACCGCATAATGATCTCGGCCACGGCGGGAGTGTTCGTCATCCCCGATGACTTTGTTTACACTGACGCGGGGGATATTCTCGACAAGATCATCGCTTCGAGCACGGAGGCAAGGACCAACGGCAAGGAGGATGTGGTCTTCTACAACGAAAAGATGAAGGCCAGCAAGGACAGGATGAGTATGCTGCAGAGGATATTCCCTGAGGCAATGGCAAAGGAAGAATTCCTGGTTTACTACCAGCCGAAGATAGATATAACTACCGGGAAGCTCATCGGTGCTGAGGCACTTTGCAGATGGTACCATGACGGCAGGCTCATCCCGCCGATGGAGTTCATCCCTCTGCTGGAGCAGGGGCTGGATATATGCAGACTCGACTTCTATATGCTGGATCATGTATGCAGGGATATACGGCGCTGGCTCGACAATGGCTGGGAGGCTGTGAGGGTGTCGGTGAACCTGTCCCGCAAGCATATGCTCGATGTGGACCTGCTGGATCACATAATGGATGTGATCGACCGGAACAAGATACCCCACAGGTATATCGAGGTGGAGCTTACGGAGACTACTACGGATATAGAGTTCCGCGACCTCAAGCGTGTCGTAAGCGGCCTGCAGCAGCTGGGTGTAAGCACCTCGGTGGACGACTTCGGTATGGGGTATTCCTCGCTGAACCTGATAAAGGAGATACCCTGGGACGTGCTGAAGATCGACAAAAGCTTCCTGCCGCTGGATAATGATGACGAATTCAGCACAAGGAGCGTAATGTTCAAGTATGTTGTTGCTATGGCCAAGGAAATGGGGCTTGAGTGTATCGCCGAGGGTGTGGAGACTCTTGCCCAGGTAAAAGTGCTCAAAAACAACAACTGTGAGCTGGCACAGGGCTTCTTCTTTGATAAGCCTCTTCCTGCCGAGGAGTTTGAGAAGCGTCTGAGGGCCAGCCGCTATATCCTCGATAACGAAGGGAATGTCGTTGCGGAAAGCGTGCTGCAGTGACAGACCGATACGGTAAATTCTGCCCCGTCTGCCGAAAGACAGTAGGGGCAGTCCTTGTGCCCCGCAGCGCTTGAGGCAACACCGCACAACCCACGGCTAACGCCTCTGCACGTCATCTGCTTGCCAGCTTTCCGTCATATTACCCAAATTCTCCTTGACTTGCGCCAGCAAACCTGCGTCGAATTTAGGCAATCTGACGAAAATCTGGACGGCGCATCTGA
>JAFXRI010000086.1 GCA_017526445.1 Ruminococcus sp.
CATCTGCTTGCCAGCTTTCCGTCATGATCACCAACGTCATCAAAGATGACGTCAATTCTCCTTGACGTTGCGTAAAGCGAAGTGAACTTCGCTTGCAAGCCAGCGTCGAATTTAGGCAATCTGACGAAAATCTCAGCTCAATTTTATTGAGCTTGCGCGCGATCTGACACACAGGGATTGTGCGGTATTGCCTATAAATAACAGGCACGTTCAGAACGCTGCCTGTTATTTATTTTTACAATTAATTACAAAATTTATGAAAAAAGCGTTGCTAAAAGGTTGAAAAAGTGTAAAGCCTGTGTTATAATGGAACTATCTGTAAAATAGATTTTTAGGAGGTATAGGATCATGAACAGGATCTGCTCTGTGATAAGCGAAAAAATAAAACTTTTTGGAAGCAGGGCCGCTGTGACCGACACTTTGAGCGGCGAAAGCATGACGTACGATCAGCTTGATTCTCTTGCACGCAGGACGGCAGCAAAGCTTGCAGGGCTCGGCGTCAAAAGCGGGGATTTTGTAACGGTCGAGCTGCCAAGGAGCATGGAGTATATCGCTGCTCTTCTCGGCGTGTGGTATGCAGGGGCAGCTTATGTGCCGCTGTCGGGCAGCTATCCCGAGGACAGGCTCGCCTATATCCGCGAAAACTGCAAGGCCGCCGCGGTGATCGATCCGGCCTTTATGAGCGCCGCAGAGTCAGAGCAGCCCCTGGAAAATACGGTGTTTCCCGATGAAAGTGCCAATGCCGTGCTTATTTATACCTCGGGCTCCACAGGCAGACCAAAAGGCGTGCTTCACGATTTTGCGAGCGTCGCCGGATCTGTGCTGCGTTACAGCAAGCTTATGGAGCTTGACGAAAACACCCGCCATGCGATAGGAGCTTCGCTTACCTTCGTTGCATCTCTGCAGGCGGTGTGGGCGCCGCTTACTCTCGGACTTACTGATTACCTGCTGCCCTACGATGCTATCCGCGATCCCGCTGTGCTGGCGGATACCTTCGACCGCTTCGGGATAACCCATTCCTTCATCAGCCCGAAGATACTTAAAATGTTCAGACGCAAGGGCAGCTCGCTGAAATACGTTATCGTCGGCGGAGAGCGTGTCTCGAATACATATCACCCCGACTTCACCGTGATCTGCTCCTTCGGTCAGACCGAAACAGGCGCTGCCGCAACTGCTTTCAGGATCGACCGGAAATATGAGAACACCCCTATCGGAAAGGCGATAGACGGTGTGAATACTTATGTCCTTGACGAGAACGGCAAAGAAGCCTCCGAGGGCGAGCTTTGCATTTCGGGACATTTTGCATCGTGCTACCTCGGCCTGCCCGAGCAGTCCGCCGGGACCTTTGTGAAGAACCCCTTCAAGGACCGCGACGGCAACGAGGATATGGTCCGCACGGGAGATATAGTACGCCTGGATGAGAACGGTGACCTGATCTATCTTGAACGCCGTGACTGGATGGTCAAGATAAACGGTCAGCGTGTTGAGCCCGGAGAGACGGAAACAAGACTCTCGCAGATAGAAGGAGTCTCTGCCTCAGCAGTGAGGAGCTTTACGGACAGCAACGGCCAGACATTCCTCTGCGGATATTACACCTCGCCGGAGAAGCTCTCCGACAGCTTTATCAGAGACAGACTTGCAGAGACGCTGCCCGCATATATGATCCCGAGGTTCATTATGCACCTCGAAAAGCTCCCTCTTAACGAAAACGGGAAGCTCGACCGCAAGACCCTCCCCGAGCCCAGAGCGGAAGACTTTGCCGCAGAATACAGAGCGCCGCAGACAGAAGAAGAAAAGCTTGTCTGCAAGGCGTTTGAAGAGCTGCTCGGTGTTGAAAAAGCAGGTGCAGACGACGATTTCTTCGCACTGGGCGGAGATTCGATAAAGGCTGTGCTGCTCCAGGAAAAGCTTTTGGGATATTCTCTCTCCGCAGGACAGATATTTGAAAAACGCACCCCTTCGGGCATAGCAGCCTGTCTTTCCGCGAAGGAGAAAACAAGCTTCGTTTTCGAGGAGAGGGAAGCCTACCCGATGACCGATCCGCAGCTCGGCATCTACCTTGCAAATATCCGCGATACCGGCAGCCTTGAATACAACAACCCCGTTACTCTGTTCCTCGGCAAGGATGCCCCTGTTTCTGCGCAGGACTTCGCCGATGCAGTCAAGCGCACAGCCGGACTTTATCCCTCTGTAAAGGTATGCGCCCGCACCGTGGATTCCGTACCCTGTATGATACCCGTCCCCGATATGGAAATAGAAGTCCCCGTCATCAGTACTGATATCACTGACGAGGATGAGCTTTGCCGTGCCTTTGTCAGACCTTTTGACCTTGAAAACGGTCCGCTGTTCAGGTTCGCGGTATATGACACACCTGCCGGTATAATATTCATCAGCGATGTTCACCATATTATTACTGACGGAACATCTCTCTCTCTGTTTATGAAGAATCTTTCTCTGATCTGCTCGGGAAAGGAGCCCGCAGCCGAGACTGTAAACAGCTTTATGCTCAGCACCTATGAGCAGGAGCAGAAGTCGGGAGAAAGGTTTGAGGAGTGCAGAAAATTCTTTGACAATATGCTCGCGGGAGTCGAGACAGACTCGAATCTCATTGCCGATGAGATCACTGAAAAGGCTGAGACTAACGGTGGAGTGCTGCGCTGCAGCACTTCCGGATATGCCGACGCCGGGATGATACAGGCTCTCTGCAAGAAGCTCGGCATCACCGAAAACACGCTTTTCCTGGGAGCCTTTGCTTACGCCCTTGCAAAACAGTCAGGGCAGGAGCTGGCTTCGCTGTGCGTTGTCGAGAACGGCAGACATATCCCCGAACTGCAGTACACCTTCGGTATGCTCGTGCATACTTTGCCTCTTTGCATAAAGGCCGAGGACGAAAAGACTGTTTCCGATTACCTCTCCGAGGTGCAGAAGATTCTTTTCGGCAGCCTTGAGCACGATCTTGTGTCTATCGTTCAGCTTGCGAACGAGTATGAGGTCAGCTCGGATATCCTCTTTGTTTATCAGGGCGAGATGTTCGGCGGATCGGATTTCTTCGGAAAGACCGTTACCCCGAAGATCCACAAGACAGGCGACGCTGTCTCGAAGCTTTCCCTCGATGTTTTCAAGGAGAAGGACGGATATACTCTTTCCTTTGAGTTCAGAAAAGACCTTTATCTCGAAGAGACAGTCAAGAATTTTTCGCGGCTGTATCTTAATATCGTCAAGGGCCTTACCGAATGTGACAGGCTCTCTGAGATCGAGCTTTGCAGTGAATATGACAGAGAATTTATCCGCCGGGCCAATGACAATAAAGTCGAGTTTGACCGCAGCCTTACCCTTACCGAGCTTTTCCGCAGACAGGCGGAAGCACACCCGGACAATATTGCAGTGTCCTTCAAGGGCAAGAGCCTTACTTATGCGGAGCTTGACAGATACAGTGAGAATCTGGCAAGGCTCCTTGCCAGGCTCGGCGTAAAAAGAGAAAACCCTGTGGGTATAATGGTGAAGCGCTGCGAGCTGTTCCCGATATGTACCCTCGGTGTGCTCAAGGCAGGAGGCGCCTGCCAGCCTCTTGACAGCAACTATCCTCAGGACAGGCTTGAATATATGCTCGAGGACTCCAAGGCTAAGATTGTTATTGCCGACGACGAGCTTGCGGGGCTTATCCCCAGCTTCGGAGGAACGGTCATCTCCGCCAACGGTATCTATGACCTTCCCGAGGACAGAGAGACCGAGCTTGACGCTCCCGACGCGCATACTCTGTTTGCGCTGATATACACCTCCGGATCAACAGGAAAACCCAAGGGTTGTATGCTGGAGCACGCAAATCTTGTCAACTTCTGCATTTCCTTTGCAAAGAAATTTGACGTTACCGAAAATGACAGATTTGCCGCCTACGGCGCATTCGGTTTCGATGCTTCGATGCAGGACCTCTATCCGGCCCTTACCTCCGGTGCGTCGGTATATATCGTCCCCGAGGAAACAAGACTTGATCTTGTGGGACTCCACGAATTTGTTATCGGCAATAAGATCACTATGATGGACTGTACCACTCAGCTTGGAAGACAGTATATCACCGCCTATCCCGAGAGCCCTTATATGAGGATATTCACCGTCGGCGGAGAAAAGCTCGTCCCCTGCCAGCCTCCCGAGTTCGAGTTCTGGAACACCTACGGCCCCACCGAGTGCACGATATATGTCAGCGACTATCGCGTTGACAGACAGTACGAGAGCGTGCCTATCGGAAAGAGCTTCGGGAACTGCGATATTTATATCCTTGACAAGTGCGGAAGGATGCTTCCCGCAGGTGCTGTCGGAGAGCTCGCTGTTTCGGGTTATCCCGTAACAAGAGGTTATCTCGGCCGCCCCGATCTTACTTCCGAGAAATTTATTGAGAACAGGATATTCAGCATAGAAGGCTATGAGAGAACTTATCTCACGGGAGATGTCTGCCGTTATCTGCCGAACGGCAATATCCAGTTCGTGGGCAGACGCGACGAGCAGGTCAAGATCAGAGGCTTCCGTATCGAGCTCACCGAGATCGAAAGACGTATAAGAGAATATGAAGGTATTACCGATGCCAGTGTTATCGCTGTTGATCTTCCCTCGGGCGGAAAGGCCGTTGCTGCCTATGTGGTCTCGCAGAGCAAGATCGATGTGCCCTCGCTTAACCGCTTTGTTGCCGACGAGCTGCCGCCTTATATGGTACCCTCTGTAACGATGCAGATCGACAGCATCCCCATTACGCCCAATGGCAAGGTCGATAAGAGAAAGCTCCCCAAGCCTTCGTTCCAGAGCGATGAGGGCTCGGCCCCGAGACAGCTCAGTTCCCTTGAAAAGCGCCTTTGCGAGACAGTGAGCGGCATAACGGGCTTTGAATGTACCCGCGTCACCGAAAGCCTTATCTCGATAGGCCTTACTTCGCTGACGACTATCATGTTCGCGGCAAAGCTTTTTGAGGAGTACGGCCTCAAGGTCGGCGTTACCGAACTTATGGACGACAGCTGCACCCTTATGACCGTAGAGGATATGATCATCGAGAACCTGTTGTCCCGGAAGGACGGTGCGCCTGCGGAATCTGCCCATATACAGCGCACTTCCTCCGAACTCGGCTCGGAGCAGCTGGGCGTTTACTATGACAGTATGAAACAGCCGACAGCGACTGTATATAATATCCCGGTAAAATATACCTTCCCGAAGAAAACAGATGTCCGCAGGCTGAAAGAGTCTCTCGAGAAGCTCATCCTTGCAACGCCTGTGCTTTATTCCTGTATAGTCCTTGACAGCAATGGCATAACCCAGCAGGTGATCGAGAACTTCAAGCCGGATATCCCGGTCATCTCTCTCGATAATGACAAGCTCGGAACTTATATGAAAGCCTTCGTAAAACCCTTCAATCTTTCCAAGGGGCCGCTGTTCAGGGCAGGAATAATCGAGACCGGAGACAGCGTAGTACTGCTCTTTGATGCTCACCACGTTATTATGGACGGGCTCTCGCTGTCAGTATTTATCAGTAAGCTCACAGAGATCTATACAGACGGCACCGAGCCTGAGATAAGCTTTTCCTATTATGACTATATCGCTGAGGAAGCAGAGCAGGAAAAAAGCGAGAAGGGTGAAAAAGCAAGAGAGTATTACAGGGAGTTGTTTGCAGATTACGAAAATGCCAGCGACATCACTCCCGACCTTAACGGTGAGCCTGAGAACGGTGCTCTCGGCGAGGCTGCCTGCCTTGTTGACCGGAGCCGCACCGAGGAGTTCTGCCGTGCGGGACAGGTAACACCCGCTGCGCTGTTCCTTGCTGCCTCCCAGTATGCGGTCAGCCGCTGCACGGGCGACAGACAGGTCTATATGTCCATGATCTCGGGCGGAAGACAGGACGTAAGATATATTGATTCTGTCGGGATGTTCGTGAAGAATCTTCCCCTGCACGCAGTGATAGATACCGAAAGAACAGCGATGCAGTTCGTTTCGGATACAGCCGCCGCCATGACCGCTGCACAGAAAAACAGTGTGTATCCCTTTATCAAGCTGTTCGACAAATACGGCTTTGCTTCTAAGATAAACTACGCCTGTCAGCTCGGTATAGAGGGCGAGATCAGACTCGAAGGAGAGACAGTCACTGAGGAAGCTATAATAACGCCTGCGCCTAAGTTCAGCCTTTCTGTCCATATCGAGGAAAGCGGTGCAGACAGCATCGCCGTTAAGGTACAGTATAACACAGCTCTTTACAGCGAAAAGGCAGCTATGATGATCTCTTCGGCGATCGCAAGGACAGCCGAGCAGATCATGGCAGAGCCTGAGCGCAGACTTTGCAGGATAAGTATGATAACCGATGCGGAGAGCCGGATGCTCGCTGACTTTGCCTGCGGCGGGAACCGCAATATCCCCATAAGGCTCTTCCATGCACTGTTTGAAGCACAGGCACAGCAGCACCCCGACAGGACTGCTCTGGTAGCCTGTGATGCGAGCTATACCTATGCCGGGCTCAATAATGAGATGAACAGGCTCGCAAATGCTCTCGGTGAGCTCGGAGTACGCCGCGGCGACAGAGTTGCCATCCTGCTGCCGAGGACGAGCAGACAGATCATTGCGATGTACGGCGTGCTCAAGGCGGGCGCTGCCTACATCCCCTGCGATCCCGAATATCCGCAGGAGCGCGTTGACTATATACTCGAGAACAGCGGAGCAAAGTTCATCATCACTGACGCTCCGAGAGGCTGCGCCGGCGAGATCTTTGCCGAAGACCTCCTGAAATGTGAAAACACCTCTGCTCCCGACAGCGGAGTCAGCCCGGACGATACTGCATATCTTATCTATACTTCCGGCTCGACTGGCCGCCCGAAGGGCGTTGAGGTCAGCCACGGCTCTATTGCGAACTACCTTACTCCATATCCCGAAAATATCCACATCAAGGCTCTTGCCGACGAGGGCAGCGTCTATGTTTCGGTAACGACGGTATCGTTTGATATGTCGCTTAAAGAAACAGCAGCTGCGCTTTGCAACGGGCTTACTCTCGTGCTGGCTGACGAGGCACAGACCAAAGATCCGAACCTGCTCTGCGAACTGTTTGAGAAGACTCACGGCGATGTATTCAATGCCACACCTTCAAGGCTCGAACAGTATATGCTTCTGGAGAGCTTCCGCAGTGTGCTTGCCGGGTGCAGGATCATAATGTGCGGCGGCGAGAAGTATTCTCCCAAGCTGCTCGAAAATCTCAAAAAAGTCACCGGGGCAAGGATATTCAACACCTACGGGCCTACCGAGATCACTGTATCCTGCAATGCAAAGGAGCTTACAGATCAGACTGAGATCTGCGTCGGAAGACCGCTGCTCAACGTTAATGAATACATTGTTGACAACGACGGCAATCTGCTGCCGAAGGGCGCTGTCGGAGAGCTTTGGGTAGGCGGCACCGGCGTTGCAAAGGGCTATCTCAATAATCCAGAGCTCACAGCAAAGAGCTTCCGTGAACTGAACGGAGAGCGCATCTACAAAACAGGTGACCGCGCCCGCTGGACAGACAGCGGCGACATTATGATACTCGGCAGAAATGACGATCAGGTCAAGCTTAGAGGACTCAGGATAGAGCTCGGCGAAGTCGAGAAGGCTATACTCTCCTGCGAGGGAGTGAAGCAGGCTGTTGCGGTCATCGGCAAGATCAATTCCGTGGAGCATCTCTGCGCCTACTACTGCGCTGAGGAAAGTATCACTCCCGATGTTGTAAAGGAGCACATCTCCAAGCGCCTTGCGGCCTATATGATCCCGTCCTGCCTGATAAGGATGGATGCTATGCCGCAGACTCCCAACGGCAAGACCGATGTCCGTGCGCTTCCCGAGCCTTATCTCTCGTTCAATACCGAATTTTCCGAGCCTGCCAACGAGACGGAGAAGCTCATCTGCGATATTTTCGCACAGGTGCTCGGCCTTGACAGAGTCAGCGCAGACAGCAGCTTCTTTGACCTCGGCGGAACATCTCTCAGCGTTACCAGCGTCCTCGTGAATGCCAACGAAAAGGGACTCGAGATATCCTATACCGATATTTTTGCGCTGAAAACTCCCCGTGCTCTTGCTGCAAAGGCTCTCGGACAGAAGAACGACGATGACGGTCTTTCAGGCTTCGATTACAGCATCTTTGACAGCATACTCAAGGGCAATGCGTACAGAGACGGTGCGGGCGAGCCCAATTCCGTCGGAGACCTGCTGCTTACCGGTTCAACAGGCTTCCTCGGCATACATATACTCAAAAGCTTCCTCGAAAACAGCAGCGGCAAGGTTTACTGCCTTGTAAGGGAAAAGAAGGATGTTACTCCTGAGCAGTTCCTGAAAGGAATGCTGCACTATTACTTCTCCAATGGATATGACAGGTTCTTCACGGACCGCATATTTATGGTGAAGGGCTCTGTGACCTCGGACGATTGGTTTGAGCAGCTCAGGGATACAAAGATAGACACCGTCATCAACTGTGCGGCTCTCGTTAAGCATTTCTCTGACACTGACGACATCGAGCGTGTCAATGCGGGGGGCGTTAAGAATCTTATAAGATTCTGCAAGGAGCATAACAGTATGCTCGTTCAGATCTCGACAGGCAGCGTGGCGGGAGACAGAGTCAACAACTATCCCGCAGCCGGCAGGGATCTTGACGAGAACAGCTTCTATTTCGGCCAGTATATCGACAACCAGTATGTAAAGAGCAAGTTCCTCGCCGAGAGGTATGTTCTCGAAGCGGTGAAGGACGGCCTCCGTGCCAAGATAATGCGCGTCGGCAATCTTGCGCCGAGAGCCAGCGACGGCGAGTTCCAGATCAACTTTTCCACCAACGGCTTTATGGGCAGACTTCGCGCCTTTAACCTCATCGGAGCCTTCCCCTATTCGATGATGAACTATCCCATAGAGTTCGCACCTATCGACGAGACTGCCGAAGCGATAATGAAGCTCTGCACAACACCCGATAATTGCGTCATCTTCCATCCCTTCAACAACCACTTTATCCCTCTCGGAGATATTATCCTGAGAATGAAGGAGAGCGGGCTTGACATCAGGCTCTCGGAGACCGACGATTTCACGGCCTGCTTTGACCGTGTCCGCAATGACAGGAATAAGGCTTCGATGCTCACAACACTGCTGGCCTATGATAATAAGGACAGCTCGAAGAAGGTCGAGATGATCCGCGTAGATAATGATTACACCACACAAGTCCTATACCGCCTTGGCTTCAGCTGGTCTATGACTGCGGAAAGCTATATCACCAGCTTCATAGATGCACTGAGCGGCCTCTGCTTCTTTGACGCAGGGGGTGACGACTGATGGGCCTGAAAAGGAACAGCGCTCTGCTGAACAGGAAGTTCAACGAATACCTTGTCCCTGCTATACTGAGCGCTATGTCGATACTGCTTGCGTCCGTTATCGACGGTGTGATCGTTTCCGATCTTATCAGTCCCGATGCTCTTGCTGCCGTGTATCTGTCCGATCCCGTGATACTGTTCTTACAGGCGGTTTTCTTCCTGTTCGGCATAGGCGGTCTGATCAGCATATCAACGGCCCTCGGCAACCGCGATACCCGCAAGGCCAACACGCTGTTCACCCTTGCGGTGGCAGGTTCAGTTGCCGCTGCGATACTTGTTACAGTTTTTGGAGTGCTGTTCACAGACAATATAGTTTCTATAATCTGCAATGAAGAAAAGCTCACCGAGATGGTAAGGGATTATGTCCTTTACAGCTTCATCGGCTGCTCGCTTATCATTATAGTCCCTACCTTTTCTTTCCTGATGAGAGTTGACGGCCAGCCGAAGCTGGCCTCCGCTATACTGATCACCTCAAATGCAATTAACCTTTTAATGGATATTGTCTATATAAAGGTCTTTGACACCGGCATAAAGGGCGCTGCTCTTGCAACGGTCACGGGCTACGGTGTGGGTATCGTGTTCGTGATATTCTATCTGTTTTTCAGCAAGAAGCGTTCGCTGCATTTTGTGCTTATCGGGATAAAGGAGCTGAAGCTTTTAGGCGAGCTTTGCGCCAGCGGCATATCTTCTGTGCTCAATACGGTGATGCTGTTCGTAAAGTCGATACTTCTCAACAGGATAGTTATTTCCACAGCGAGCGTTGAGGGTATCTCCGCATTCTCGGTCTGCAATCTTCTGCTGACATTTATCTCGATGTTCGTTTCGGGCGGAGCCGATACTATGACTCCGATAGTAAGTATGCTGAGCGGCGACAAGGATTTCACCGGAATAAAAATGACGATGAAGAGGACATTTATCTTTGTCCTTGGCTGCTGCTTTGCGGTGATAGCCTTCATATGCCTTTTCCCGGAGACCGTGCTCGGATTTTTCTCCTTCGACTCGCCTGAAAAACTTGATGCGGGCATTCCCGCAGTCAGGATATTCTCGCTCAGCCTTATCGGGATGAGCATAAGCTATATCATGATGAATTATTTCCAGTCCACGAAGCACAAGCCTCTGTCTATAATGATCTCGCTGATGAGAGGCCTTGTGATAACGGTACCCCTTGCTCTGCTGATGGGCAAAGCCTTCGGTGCCGTGGGGATATGGTGGTCCATATTCATCTCCGAAATGGTAACAGCGGCAGCGGTGTTCGCCGTGAGCTTTGTTATCAGCAGGCGCAGGAGCAATAAGTACAGCGGCATACTGCTCTTTGAAAAGGCTGCAGAGAACGGAGCGGAATGTGATGTGAGCCTTGAAGCGGTAGCCGGTCAGGCAGTTGATGTGTCCGAAAGGATAAGTCAGTTCTGCCTGGAGAATTCGGTCGACGAAAAGAAAGCGCACTATGCGGGGCTCCTTGCCGAGGAGACGGTGGAGCATATAAGGCGCTTCAACAAAGGGAAGAAGCCGCCGCGTATCGACCTTTTCTGCAAGGTGCTGCCCGATAAGCTGATACTTACCGTAAGGGATAACGGAGCCTTGTTCGATCCCGCCAAAACAGACGAGGATACCGAGGAGTTCTCGAACCTTAAAATGATAAACAGTGTTGCCGAAAAAGTTGAATATTCAAGAGTCATCGGCCTTAATAATATGCTTGTCGAATTAGGGAGGTAATCAAAATGCTGAAATTCTATCTGTACAATTTTTCACCCTCAAGTTCTGCTGACCGGATCGTATCCGAGATCAATGATATGGTCGGGAAGACCTTGAAGTATAAGCGCATGGAGGACATTATGCTGTTCGTCGGCGTACCCACCGCGTCCCTCGAGGCAGTCTGCAGAAGCATCGAGGATAAGGAGCTTGTGAAGCTCTGCTCACAGTGCTTCAGCGCAGAAAAGGTATCCGGAGTCCCGACAGCTGCGCAGCTGAAAGCTATCGGCGCTCACGCGGGTATGATAGGTCTTGCCGACAGAAGATATGTTCTCGGCGAGACGGACAGCTTCTGCCGCGACGGTGTGGGCGAGCTGCTGTCTCTCGGGATGAAGTGCCTGCTCTGCGTCGGCGAGACTGCGCAGATGAAGCAGGACGGGACCGCAAGGGAAGTGCTTTCGGAGCAGATCGCTGAGGGGCTTTCAAAGGTCGATGATGATGCCGCCTACCGCACAGGCTTGCTTTACCGTCCGCTCTGGGAGTTCGGCGGCGAAGCCACAGAGCTTGACTATGCCCTCGATATGATCTCTGCGATCAAAGAGTCCGCAGCTTCTGCATTGCCGACTCTGCCCGAGCCTCTGCCGCTGCTCTACGGCGGCACTCTTACAGCCGGACAGCTCAAAGATCTCTTTGAGCGCCAGCTTATTGACGGCTATTTTGCCGATGCGGAGCGTATGACAGCAGAAGAGTTCACTGAGCTTATCGACGCTGTAGGCAACGTCTGAACCGGATCAGAAACAGGCTGCTTCATACCGATAGACCTCAGGCCGCAGCGCAGGATACGCCGTTTATCCGGCGGGTAATCCCTCATTGCGCGACAGACTGCAATTCATCGGTATGCCGCAGTCCTTTGCTTTGACGGAAGGAACAGACGCACTTGATGCTGCCGGGAGCGCAGAGATGTGTTCTGCCTGCACGGCACTGTAAGTACGGGAAAACGTTTGACAAGGCCTATTTGCTGTGATATAATTATTATGAATAAGTGTCGGATGATCTCAGAGCGATCTTCTTCCGGGATGAACGGTAAGGAGACAAAGCTGCAGGTAAGGAGCGTTTGACTATGGATGATAGGTATTCTGTTTGTGAAAGGACCGGACGTCACGGTGTGCGCGGTATTCTGGCCGTGCTGCTTGCTGCTGCCCTGATGCTTTGCGGAGGGACAGTGAACGGTTTTGCTGAGGATGCGGCTGTGACGGAGGATCAAAGCCTGTCGGTGGATCCCACATCAACAAGCGACGGCTATACCGCTGTGCTGTATGATAACACCAACGGTCTGCCTACATCGGAGGCCAATGCTATCGCTGAGACGAAGGAAGGCTTTATCTGGATCGGCAGCTACAGCGGACTTATCCGCTATGACGGCAATACTTTCGAGCGCTTTGATTCAACAACGGGGATCGCCAGCGTAGTGAGCCTTTTCGTCGATTCCAAGAACCGCTTATGGGTAGGCACCAATGACAGCGGTGTGGCTGTTATGGAAAACGGCGAGTTCAGGATGTACGGCAAGGCCGACGGCCTGCAGTCGCTGTCGGTGCGTTCGATCATCGAGGACGGCAGCGGAAATATCTACATAGCGACGACACACGGAATGGTCTCAATGGATGAAGATCTGAATATGACCCCGATAGACGAGCCGCAGATCAATGACGAGTACATCCGTATGCTGACTCTCGGGCGGGACGATGTGGTGTACGGCGTTACCAACAACAATGCGATCTTCACTATGAAGAACAAAAAGCTCACCGGATACTACAATCCCGAGAAGCTGGGGATAAGCCGGGTAAGGTCGATACATCCCGACGAGGAGAAGCCGGGGACAGTTTACATAGCCACAAATGAGTCGGAGCTCTATCACGGAGAGCTGGAAAAGGGCTTCAACAGCAAAAGCTGCATAACAACTACCGGGCTTTTCAGCATCAACTCCCTTAACGAGCTGGGGGGCAAGGTGTGGATATGTTCTGATACGGGCATAGGCATCCTCGACGGAGGCAGTCTGACAAAGCTCGAGGGCATACCGATGGATACCTCGGTGGAGCATATCATGCTGGACTATCAGGGCAACCTCTGGTTCGTATCCTCACAGCAGGGAGTAATGAAGATCGTGCCCAACCAGTTTGTGGATCTGTTTGAAAAACGCGGGCTGGAGAAGGACGTGGTGAACTCTACCTGCATATACAACGATATACTTTTCATAGGAACAAAGAACAGCGGGATCAAGGGTCTGAAAAACGGTAAGATCATTGACTCCTACCCCATAACAAGCGCTGCGTATGCCGACGGCAGCAAGGCAGATATGACCGATCTGTTTGAATTCCTTTCTGAGTCGAGGATAAGGTCTATCATCAGGGACAGCAAGAACCGTATATGGTTCTCCACTTTCGGAGATGAGGGACTGATAAGACTTGACGGCAGAAATGCGCTTATCTTCAACGAGCAGTGCGGCCTGCCCTCGAGCCGCGTCAGGACAGTATATGAAAAGAGCGACGGCGCTTTCCTTGTATGCTGCACCGGCGGTGTGGCGGTCATCGAAAACGATAAGGTCACCGAGCTTTTCGGGGAGACCGCCGGCATTAACAATACCGAGGTGCTGACAGTGACCGAAGGTGCAGGAGGCGAGTTCATACTCGGGACCGACGGCGACGGGATATACGTGGTCAAGGATCACAAGGCTGTTCACTACGGTACGGAATCCGGCCTCTCGTCAGACGTGGTGATGCGCATAAAGCGCGACCTGAAACGGGAGCTGTACTGGATAGTGACCTCCAATTCCATAGCCTATATGGACAAGGATCACAAGATCACCACCATAAGGAAATTCCCCTACTCGAACAACTTCGACCTTTATGAGAGCAGCAGCGATGAGATGTGGGTGCTCAGCAGTAACGGTATCTATGTAGTCCCTGTTGATGAGCTGCTGGCAAACGGCGAGATAAACCCGATCTACTACGGCAAGGACAACGGCCTGCCCTGTATAGCGACCTCCAACTCCTACAGCGAGCTGACAGCCTCCGGGGATCTGTACATCTCCTGCACGACGGGCGTCGCCAAGGTGAATATAGAGAAGCCCTTTGAGAATATTTCGGATGTAAAGCTGGCGGTGCCTTTTGTAAAGGCGGACGGCGAGCTGATCTATCCCGAGAGCGACGGCAGCTTCCATATCAGTTCCGGCGTCAGGAAGCTGACAGTATGCAGCTATGTTTACAACTACTCGCTGGAGAATCCCCAGGTGACTTACAGCCTGGAGGGTTTTGACAGCAATAGCGTGACCGTTAAGCGGAGTGAACTGGCGCCGGCAGACTACACCAATCTGAGCGGCGGAGAATATGTATTCAAGATACAGATAACCGACGTCAAGGGCAACAGCAGCAAGGAACTGAATGTCAGGATCGTCAAGGACAAGACGGTGTTCGAGTCGGTATGGTTTATGATAATAGTTATTCTGATGATACTGCTGCTGATCGCCGTGCTGGTGCAGAAGTATATCAGTCGCAGAACACAGAAGTACCTGAAAAAGCAGGAAGAAAACGAAACGCTGATCCGTGAGATCGTTGAAGCCTTTGCGAAGGTAATAGATATGAAGGATAAGTACACCAACGGTCACTCCACAAGGGTGGCGGAGTACACTTCGATGCTCACAAAGGAGCTGGGTTACGACGATGAGACGGTGCAGAAATATTATAATATAGCCCTTATGCACGATATAGGCAAGGTGGGTGTGCCTCCCGAGGTGCTCAACAAACCCGGCAAGCTGACGGATGACGAGTTCAAGATAATCAAGTCCCACTCCTCATTGGGATTCAATACGCTGAAGAGTATAAGCATTATGCCCGAGCTCGCGATAGGCGCAGGGGCTCATCACGAACGCCCCGACGGCAAGGGCTATCCCAAGGGACTGAAGGGCGACGAGATCCCCCGCGTGGCGCAGATAATCGCCGTGGCGGATACCTTCGATGCGATGTACTCCGACAGGCCTTACCGCAAGCGTATGAACTTCGACAAGGCGGTCTCCATAATTAAGGAGGTCAGGGGGACACAGCTTACCGAGGACGTAGTCGATGCTTTCCTGAGACTTGTTGAAAAGGGCGAGTTCCGCGCTCCGGATGACACCGGCGGCGGCACCACCGAAGACATAGACAACATCCATAAGAAGCAGAGAAAAACACCGGCAAAGGAATAGACCGATACGGAATGACCGCGGCCGCTGCAGAACTTACAGACTGCAGCGGCCTTTGCTGTGCCTCGCAGACGAAAGGAGGATGCCTTTGCCGTGAGAAGATGCAGCGTTTCCTCTTAGACAGGAAGACCGCATATCATTTGTATCAGACCTCTTATCCAAAATCAAAAAAACGCTTGACAAGGGCACTCAACTGTGGTATAATTTTATATTATCAAAGGCGATGACGGAAAGAGTAGCTGCTGCGCAGTATCCAGAGAGAGGGACGTTTGCTGTGAGTCCCTTATACGAACAGCTGTGAAGACCGTTCCCGAGCCGAAGCGCCCAAACACCGCAAGGTGCTGTAAGTGCTTACGTCTTCCCGCGTTAAGGGATAGGAGTTTGTGCTCTAAAGCGAAAACCAAGGTGGGACCGTGCATAAGTCAGTATAAGCTTTGCACCCTTGACATATCACATCAGACGTGATATGTCAGGGTGTTTTTTATTTAAGGCAATACCGTTCAGATCATGCAGAAGGAGGAATAGACGTGAATGATCTTTGTATGATAATCAAGGAAGCTGTGGTACCGAATTTTATGAATATCAGGACCTCGCTCAGGACTTACGACAGAGATGCCGTTTGCTGCGGAGCCCCCTGTTGGCGCTGGGCGTATCACGCGATCCATTCGGCGGACAAGTGGTTCATCAATCCCAATGTCTATGAGGAGCCCGCTTTCCACGAGGAGGGTATGGACAACCCCGACAACCCGACCTCTGTGGTGCTCACGGATGAGCAGCTGATAGAATACCTCGATGCCGTTGAGAAGAAAACTCTCGACTACCTCGACACGCTGACAGACGATATGCTTTACGAGAAGCCCGAGGGCTGTCGCTATACAAGAATGGAGCTGGTGCTTCGCCAGTTCAGGCATATCTCTTTCCACACGGGTATGCTCAACGGGCAGACGGCTCTTGCCACGGGACAGTTCCCCATGTGGGTCTCGGAAAAGGACAAGTATGTGGATGACGGCATTTTCTTCGGAAGATACCGCAAGGGACAAGTAAAGCCGTAAATAAGTGCGGAGAGCGGAGTTCGGAGTTGTGGAGCGCACTCCGCACTACTCTGCAAGCTGTAATCGGTGAATAAAAAGTATAGTCATAAAATAAAATAAAGGAGTAATTAGAATGAAAGTTATCTACAATGACGGTCATGTGGGCGAGTGCCCTAAGGAAGACGAGCTGCACGTTATACGTCACTCGGCTGCACACATCATGGCTCAGGCGATCAAGAGGCTCTATCCCGACGCAAAGTTCGCCTACGGTCCCGCAAACGAAAAGGGCTTTTACTATGACGTTGACTTAGGCGACATTAAGCTCTCCGACAGCGACCTTGCCGCTATCGAGAATGAAATGAAGAAAATCTGCAAGGAGAACCTCCCCTTCAAGAGCTTCGTGCTGCCCCGTGATGAGGCGATCAAGCTCATGGAAGAGCGCGGCGAGATCTACAAGGTCGAGCATATCGGCGACCTTGCCGAGGACGTTCCCCTCTCTTTCTTCCAGCAGGGCGAGTATATTGATATGTGCGTCGGCCCTCACCTTACCTATACCAAGACGCTCAAAGCCTTCAAGGTGCTGAGTGTTTCCGGCGCTTACTGGAAGAACGATTCCTCCCGCAAGATGCTCACCCGTATCAACGGAACAGCCTTTGCTACATCTCAGGAGCTGGAGGAGCACCTGAAGCGCCTCGAAGAAGCCGCTATGCGTGACCACCGAAAGATCGGCAAGGAGATGCAGCTGTTCATGACCGACAATCTGGTGGGCCGCGGCCTGCCTATGTTCCTGCCCAAGGGCTATACTATCTGGCAGGAGCTGGAGAACTACATCAAGGACAAGGAGCGCAGGCTGGGCTATCAGCACGTTATGACTCCCTGCGTCGGCACCGTGGCTCTCTATCAGACCAGCGGTCACTGGGAGCACTATAAGGACAATATGTTCCCCGCTATGGAGGTCGAGGGCGAGAGCTTCGTGCTCAGGCCGATGAACTGCCCCCATCATATGATGATATATGCCAATCAGAAACATTCCTACCGCGACCTGCCTATCAGGATAGGCGAGATCGCTCACGACTTCCGCTTTGAGGCCAGCGGCACTCTGAAAGGCATCGAGCGCGGCAGACACTTCTGCCAGAACGACGCGCACCTCTTCTGCACCCCCGACCAGATCAAGGACGAGGTAGGCAAGGTAGTCGATCTGATCTTCGAGGCTTACAAGGACTTCGGCATCGACAAGTACCGCTGCGTGCTCTCCCTCCGCGACCCCGCAGACAAGGTTAAGTATCACCAGGACGACGAGATGTGGGAAAAGGCCGAGAGCGCTCTGCGTGACGTTCTCAACCAGCTGGGTATCGAGTACACCGAGGAGATCGGCGAGGCTGCCTTCTACGGACCGAAGCTGGATGTCAATGTTGTCCCCGCTGTGGGAGCTGAATATACGCTTTCTACCTGCCAGCTGGACTTCTGCCTGCCTGCTAAGTTCGACCTCAAATATACCGATACCGACGGCCAGGATAAGACACCCGTTGTCATCCACCGCGCAATACTCGGATCTCTCGACAGGTTTATGGCTTATCTTATCGAGGAGACCAAGGGCCGCTTCCCCGTATGGCTCGCCCCTGTGCAGGCCAAGATCCTGCTCGTCTCCGAAAAGAGCGCAGAGTACGCCGAGAAGGTCTATGATATGCTCTATGACGCAGGCGTAAGAGTGCAGCTCGATGACAGGAACGAGAAGATCGGCTATATGATCCGTCAGGCTCAGTACACTGAGAGAGTTCCTTATATGGTCATCATAGGCGAGAAGGAAACTCAGGAAAATACAGTCTCGATCCGTACACAGGACAGCAAGACCGTTACTATGACAGCCGGGGAGTTCGTTGCAAAGATCACCGATGAGATCAGGAACAGGACTCACGCCTGAGATACAGCACTGTAAAATATTAGCAAAGAACAGTTTGTCCTTGACAAACTGTTCTTTTTTCTGTATAATAAGTAGTACACCTCATATTTCGACATTGTGTATTTGGATGACCGGCGCAGACATAAAAAAAGCCGCCGGCGAAAGGATGAAATCTGTTATGAATCTCAAAAGGACCGCATTAAGCGGAATACTCGCTCTGATGATGGCTCTCCAGCCGGCAGCAGCGGTATTCGCCGACGACGGCGAGACTGTGACAGCCGATACCTCAGTTTCAGCAGAGGTAAGCACCGGGACCGTTGAGGAGCATACTGATAATGCTGAAGAAGAGACCGGGACCGCTGAGGAGCAGACTGATAATGCTGAAGAAGAGACCGGGACCGCTGAGGAGCAGACTGATGATGCAGCAGAAGATATTGTCAGCCTGACCGTCCCCGATGAAACTCCCGAAGAGACATTTATCCCTGAAGCCGAGCCCCCTGCCGAGGGTGAGGAAAGACTCGCTGAGATCGAAAAAGGTCAGGCAGAGGAGCAGGAATTTCTCGAGAACAACCCCGAGATCGCTGAGATGGGCGAGCATATAGCCGAGGGCGATACCCTCCCCTGTTCCGAGAACGATCCTTCCTTCCATAAGTACGTTAAAATGCTTATGGACAGTACCGGCGGCGAAGGCTATGTCGCCTCGCTGACGTCTATGGGTGCAAGACTGCTGACCTGGACCGTCTCCGGCGCCGACGACCTTATCCACCAGGACAGGTTCGCCGATAAGGCCAAGACCTACGGCGTCGATGTCTCCTACTTCCAGGGCGATATCGACTGGAAAAAGGTCAAGGCCGAGGGCATAAGCTTCTGTATCCTCAGGGCAGGCTACCGCGGCTACGGTGAGGCCGGCAATATCGTCCTTGACGAAAGGTTCACCGAATACCTCAAGGATGCCAAGGACGCAGGTATGGAAGTGGGAGTGTATTTCTACACCCAGGCCATTAATCCCACTGAGGCCAGGGAAGAAGCTGACTTCGTCTATAAGTATATCAAGAAATACAAGCTGGAACTTCCTGTGTACTTCGATATGGAAACAGTCGAGAACGCTGTGGGCAGACTCGATAAAAGAAATCTTAGCGTCGCCAAGAAAACTGAGATCGTAGAAGCTTTCTGCGATAGGGTGATCTACCACGGTTATACCGCCGGTGTTTATTCCAACCCGCAGTGGCTCACCTATTACCTGAACGCCGAAAGGCTTCAGTCGAAATACCCTCTGTGGCTGGCAAACTATACTACCTGCACCAAGTATGAGGGCAACTTCAATATCTGGCAGTACGGCGCAGGCCCTGTCAACGGCGTGTCCAGTGCGTTTGTTGATATGAATGTAAGATACGAGTCCTCGGGCAATCCTTCCCCTGTCAAGAATCTCAGGCTCGACTCCGAGATCTCCGACAGCGTGAAGCTCACCTGGGACGCCTCCAAGAACTGCCTGGGCTATGAGATACTCAGAAAGACTTCCTCCGGCACCGAGACAGTCAAGCGTACTTCTTCTACCTCTGCTACGGTAAAGCTCACCGAAGCTTCGGCAGAGTACAGCGTGAGAGCGTACGGCCAGATCAAGAGCAATTATGTTTACGGCACAGTCTCCAATAAGCTCAAGCTCGGTATTGACCTTGCAGGAGCCCTCACTGCTTCGAGCAGGACAGATACCTCTCTCAAGCTCAAATGGACCGGAGTCAAGAACGCCGTAAGATATGACGTTTCTATGTATGACGAAAAGGACGGCGAGTTCAAGACTATCGCCTCCACAGCATCACCTTCCCTGACAGTCAACGGCCTTACTGCCGCAACGGTCTATAAGTTCAGGCTCCGCGCCGTTAAACAGAACGGCTCCACCCTTGAAAAGTGTAAGTATTGTCCCGCTGTGTACTTCGGTACCCGCGGCAAAAAGATCACCGGATTAAAATACATCTCCAAGGATAACAACAGCATCACCATCAGCTGGAGCGCTACTAAGGACAAGCTCCATACCACCTATCAGGTGGTGGACTACGACGCTTCCACCGGTAAATATACAGCCCTCGGCTCCACCAGCTCCACAAAGCTGACAGTGACCAAGCTCACTCAGGGCAGGATTTATAACCTTTGCGTGCGCTCCAATTACAACAGCGAAAACGAGGGCGTTTCCGTTTACGGCACCCCCTCCGAGCCATATCAGTGCGCCACCAAGTGCGCCGCTCCCGCAAATATCAGATATACTTCCACCGACAACTCCTATACTGTAAAATGGGATGTCCCCGCAGATAAGGCCGGATATTATGTATATGCTGCAGCCTACGGCCAGACTCCCGTCAAGGTTGCCGATATCCCCGGCACGAGCTTTACGCTCAAGGGCCTTGGTAAGGGACTCTATTCCATTTATGTCAAGCCCTATATCAAATGCTCCACCGCAAGATATTTCGGCAACGAGTCCAAGCATATAGTTGCGGTCGTCGGCAAGGAGTCTCCGGCCATACTCACAGCCACAGGCGATGCCTTTACAGCTAAAGTGACCTGGAAAAAGGTCTCCGGCGCTTCCGGCTATAAGGCTTTCCTCTATGACGATGCACAGAGCAAGTATGTACTCAAAGCCTCTCTCGGCGCCTCGGATCTGAGCTATACCTTCAAAGGGCTCTCTCCTGCGACGACAGTCAAAATGAAGATATATACCCTGTATCCGGGCGGCACCACAGTTGGTTCTTCCGAGATATCCGTATCGACCAAGAGCTTTACTTATACCGCACCCAATCCCAGTGTGAAGAGCAAGACGGCCGACAGCGTCACCGTTAAGTGGGGCGGGATATCCAAGGCCGAGAAGTACAGAGCATATATCTATAACGAGACCAGCAAGAAATATGTTTCCAAGGCGACACTCAAAAGCAGTGCCCGTTCCTATACCTTCAAGGCTCTCGACGAGAGTAAGAGCTATTCCTTCAAGATCGCCGCGATCTATCCGGACGGAAAGTCTAAGTCTTCCAATGAAGTAAAGTCGACCACCACCAGCAATAAAGCCGATCCCGGCGCACCGGAGTATGTAAAGGGCGTCTCCTCCACCGCCACTACGGTCAAGGTGAAATGGCCCGCCGCCAAGGATGCGGTGAAGTATAACGCTTATATGCTCAATACCTCTACCGGCGCCTATGTCAAGAAAGGCTCAACTACCTCCCTTAATTATACCTTCACCGGCCTTACGACCGGAAAGCTCTATAAGATAAGGATAAGTGCAGTCACCTCCGGCGGCGCAGAGAAAAAGACAGCTACATATACTGTCTCGCCCAAACCTGCCGCCCCCAAGCTCTCTCTCTCATCCAAGACCGAGACCACGGCAGTCCTCAAATGGGATGCTGTTCCCCAGTGTACGAAGTACTATATCTATAAGCTCGACGTCCTTGAGAATAAGTTCGTCCAGCTCGGAACTACGAGCAAGACCACCTATACCGTCTCGGGACTCAAAAAGGGATCGCGCAATATCTTCAAGATACAGGCAGCCGTTGTGACCGATACAGCATATTATAAGTCGGTGCTGTCGTCGCAGCTGAGCGTCCTCACCAAGGGGATCGAGTATTACCCGACCTGCCCGTCATCATGCAAGACACTTTATCAGGCTTTCGACGCCCTTGGATTGCCGAAGGAGTTCAGTCTCCAGGAGAAGATGGCGATAGCCAATGCCATCGCAGGCTATGAGGGCACCGCTGAGCAGAACACCGCAATGCTCAACACCCTCAAGAGCGGCAAGCTCATCAAGCCACAGTGGTAAAGAAGGCTCCCGCGCAGAACAAATAACAGACCGTAAGGCACAAAAAAACGGTACCCGTCCCGCAAGGGATGAGGTACCGTTTCGCATATACCGTTTTTGAAGTTTTTCCGCTTTTGTATTATTGATTCTTTGCCGCGCTGATGAGCTTGTCACGGTTCTTCCTGTGTTCTGCCTTTACAGCATACATTATCTCGTCAGCCGAGCGCAGCATCTCCTCAAAGCTCGGGATCAGTTCCTTCGACGAGCGGTAAACGCCTATGCTCGCCGTGATCGGATAAGGCTTGCCCGCGTTTTTGCTGATCGTTTTCAAACGCGCCTCGAACTCAGCCTTGATATCTTCCATAGGTGCCGAAGTTGCGATGAAAGCCGCCATTTCGTCACCGCCCATTCGTATGCATACAGAGTTATCCGGACAGGATGCCTTCAGCGCCGAGGCTACCGCTCGGATAGCAAAGTCACCCTCGTTGTGTCCGAAGTTGTCGTTGATGTATTTCAGGTTGTCCAGATCGCTCATTATTACCGTTATCGGACGTCTCTGGTCCCGGAGCTTGCTTATCAGCCTGTCAAGCACACGCTGACTTCCGCCGCGGGTGTAAAGCCCCGTCAGCTGGTCAAACTGCGAAAGCTCCTCCACCTTCTTGATTATGTACTGCTGGTACCGCAAATTGCGGTAGCCTCCGATGGAATTGTTCAGAACGTTAACTACCTGCGGTATCTTTCCGTAGTTGCTGATGTCGTAGGAGCGGAAGGAGAAGGTCACATATCCCAGCGGCACGTCAAGAAAGCTTATGGCCGTGATTATCAGAGGATACCCCGCTTCCAGCACCTCGTCCAGCCCCGGTATTATGCTCTTGGCAGGGAAGTCATGAGGGGCAAAAGGCCCCGGTGCGTCCGAGTCGAAGAATACGCACAGTGTCTCCCCGAAGCTTCTGTCCGAGTCAGTCTCAAAGGGATCTATCCGTTCGTCGATGACTTCGTTTCGCAGCATACACCGCATATTGTAAAGTATCGGCGAGCGCAGTTCGTTGGCGGCGCTTTTCAGGCTTGTTCCCGAAAGGATCCGCACGCCTATCTCGTTGAGCGTCTTCTCTTCCTCGCGGTAGCGGTAGAACCTCGTGTTCAGATCTGTCAGATGCATTGCCGGATTGATGAGCCCCGAGCCGCGGCACCCGCAGCTCTCCGAGATCGCCAGTCTCGTCTTGATGCGGAACTCTGTTTCCTTCATAAGTTCTTCTCTGCCCAGAGAGAGCAGCCCCGCGATCTTCTGTGCCAGATCACCGTAGCAGCAAAGGCTCGAGGTTATCCTCGGGCTGGTGAAGTTTATGTCCATTATCCCGTCAAAGCCTGTGACGATCACTTCATCCGGTACCCTTACTCCCGCGTTGGAGAGTGCCCCGCAAACGGCTATCGCCATAGCGTCATTGGCACATATGATAGCTTCCGGCAGCTCGCCCCGCTCCAGCAGTTTCTCTGTGGCGGCAGAAGCCGGCCCTGCCCAGAAATCGCCGTAGCTCAGCATCTTTGTGGGATCGAAGGGGATGCCGTTGTCCTTCAGGACCTTCGCAAATACCCTTATCCGCTCGTCACTGTAGGGATTACCCTGTATCCCTGCCATAAAATGCAGCTTCCGCTTGCCGTGGAATTCCACAACGTGCCTTACTACATCCTCAAAGCCTTTCCTGTAGTCGAAACCGATGGTTATGGTACCCCGGTATTTGCCGTCGATGATTATCACAGGCACATCGAATATCCCTGCCTTGTCGATAAGCTTTTCGATAATGCGCTTGTTCTTTATCATATCGTCGCAGATGATGAGGACGTCCACTGTCCTCATATCTATCAGATCAAAGACCGCAGCCTCGCCCTTCTCACTGAGAGTGTCCCAGTACAGATCTGAGCAGGTGTGATAAACGAACAGCCGGTAGCCCTTGTCAATGATGTTCTTGTTCAGTTCGCTCACTATCTCGTGTGTGGAATCATCGAAGATCCTCGAAACACAAAGTGCGGCGATCTTGTAATTGTCTATCATATGCGGTCCTCCTTCTGTATTATTTGGAGACTGTCCTGCTCTGTTTCCGTGAGATCCCGGCCGGACAGCTGCCGGATCATATGATCTTATTTTATAAAATTATAGCATATCATTCCCCCTCCGTCAAGAGGCCGAAGAACATATAATCAGAGCCTTTCCCGCTTCTGATGCAAAACTGAGAACTTTTGATAATTGACTTATACCGCCTGTCGGCATACAGACCGCATAAACCGCAGAATATTGTAAACAAAATCGAAAAAGTTCTTGACTTTTTGGTGAAAATAGTGTATAGTATAAGTGTGTAGGTCTGCCCGTTTTGTGCATACTTTACTATAATCTATCATTTATATACAGTGCCTCAAAGGCATAAAATAATAATCGGAAATGAGTGAAGCTTATGGCAGTCGGTTCTGATATATGGAACAGGATATTCGGCGAAGGCTGGCAGGCATATTCGGAGCTTGCCCCCGATATCGGTCTGTTTCTTATCGACCATATATCCCGCAACGTGGATACTGATGAAAATGCATTGAAGATCCTCAATGTCAGGGAACAGCCCGAGTATGATAAAATGAATGTCATCGTTTCTCAGCTCGCCGAGTATAACAGCTCGTCGTCCAGAGTGATGCTGCGTACTGTCGAGAAGACCGATGAGATCACTGCGGGCATACTGAAACTGCAGAAGACTGAGGTCCATACCAGGGAAGAGGAAATAATCCTCCCCGTATTCCCCCAGTCCAGGCTCGTGGCAGCTATGCTCGAGAATACCGCGCCCTCACTCTTCGCTCTTATCCAGCTGGAGGAGCGCGACAGGATGACTCTGAACGGCGCACAGATCTATGCTGCCCTCTCGGCGATAATTTCTTCTGCACCGAAGGATACTATGATATCTGAGCAGTCGAGAACACGCTTCTGGCTTTATATACCCAACTTCTCCGGCGACGAGATCGAGTTCCTTTCACAGCTCCAGTCTGTTGTGGAGAAGTGCTCTACCGACCGCGATCCCGAAGTCGATCCCGATAATAAATACAGCCTTACCTTCTCGGCAGGCTGCGGCGCCGTGTCCACTATCCCCGCGCAGAGGATGCATACCGCCGAATATACCCTCTATGAGGCCGTCTCCAACGGAGTAGGAAGTATCGCCCTTTATTCCATGGAGAAGTACGAGAGCCAAAAGAGCGAGTATGCAGGAATCAGAAAGTTCCTGCACCTTATAGACAATAACCTTTTTTCTTATCACTTCCAGCCTATCGTCGATGTCAGAACAGGCGACGTTGTGGCATATGAGGCTCTGATGAGGACAGATAAAAGCATCGGTATGCGGCCTGTCGAGGTGCTGGGCTATGCGGCACAGCTCAAGCGGCTGTATGACGTCGAGAAGCTTACTATGCGCAATACTCTCGAGGCTGTTTACAGACATCAGGATGCCCTCCATTCAAGAAGGCTTTTCATAAATTCCATCCCTGCCCATATGCTTTCCGATGAGGATTGGGCTGAGCTGGAAACTCAGTACGGCGAGCTTATGGAGAAACTCTGTATCGAGCTTACCGAGCAGTCGGAGCCTTCGGAGAAAATGCTCGAAATGGTCCACAGGCGTATCGACCGCAATCATATGCAGCTCGCTATCGATGATTACGGTACCGGCTATTCCAATACCTCCAACCTTGTGAAGTATAAGCCCAACGTAGTCAAGATAGACCGCGCCCTGATCGAGGACATCAATACAAAGCCCAAGATGCAGCGCCTCGTAGCGGGCCTTATCGAGTTTATGCACGAGAACGGCTATTCCGCTCTGGCCGAGGGCGTCGAGACCTATGAGGAAATGAGGACTATGATAAAGCTCGGATCGGACCTGCTCCAGGGCTTCTATGTGTCTCGCCCCAAGCCTATCATGACCTATGAGATCGCATCCAAGATCAAGGAGGAGATCATCAAGATCAACCTCGAGTTTTCCAGCGACGTTACCAGAAGCTATCACCCCAAAAACGGAGAGACCGTCGATCTCATCGAGCTTGCTACCAACAGATATAATACTGTCTTTATCGAGACCGATGACGTTACTCTTGTCGGCGAGAGGGACAAGCTCGTCAACCTCAATATCATCTTTAAGGATGGACTGCGCACAAAGACCGTTTTCCGGAACGTGTTCCTCTGCTCCGAGCGTACCGATGCAATCGTATCACTTGGCGAGGATTCCGAGGTCGAGATGGTGATAGAAGGCAGCAACGAATTCCTCTGCCGCGGCATCAGCGTGCCTATGAGCGCAACGCTCAAAATGACAGGTATCGGTTCGCTGCATATCCGTGCAGAGATGACTAACAGCTTCGCGATCGGATGCGATTCCGAGCATAGCCCCGGAAATATCATGTTTGACATCAGCGGTGAGCTCTCCATCGAGACCAGCGGCGAGACCGCAGTGGGCATCGGCGGAGGACGCAACGACGGCAGAACATCTATCGTCGTCAGGGGAGGCACCTATAATCTTTCCGGCTCCGGTACGGCAGTGGTACTGCTCGGAAACTTCTACGGCGGCAGCAGGCTCGATATTGCGGAGTGCAGCCTGAACCTGGATATATCCTCCACCAACGGTATCGGCATCGGCTCTATTTCGGGCGATACAAGGATATCCGTAAGGAACTATAATATCGGTGCCAATATGCGCGGTTCCAACCTTTGCGCCATTGGCGTGGGCTCCGGCGGAACGGGCGGTGTATCCATAACGAGCGGACGGTTCAATGCCAATATGCACGGCAGCAATTTGAAATGCATCGGTACATTCAACGGCAAGCTGGACTGCGATATACACCTCTCGCAGATCACACTTGAATGTGAGGGCCGGTATGCAGCAGGTATCGGCGACCTGGAAGGCTCGGGCAATATCACTATCGACCAGTGCGGCATCAAGTGCCATATGCTCTCAAGCAATTATATCGACTTTGGTACCCGCGGCGGCGTCCTCAGCGTGGACGGCACCGATCAGGATGTGATGATAAACGATTGATACCCAAAACATAATAAAGGCAATACCGCACAACCCACGGCTAACGCCTCTGCACGTCATCTGCTTGCCAGCTTTCCGTCATATTACCCAAATTCTCCTTGACTTGCGCCAGCAAACCTGCGTCGAATTTAGGCAATCTGACGAAAATCTGGACGGCGCATCTGA
>JAFXRI010000087.1 GCA_017526445.1 Ruminococcus sp.
CAACCCCTGTGCGTCAGATGCGCAGTCAGATTTTTCGTCAGAGTGCATAAATTTGACGCAGGCGGGCTGACGCCCGGCAAGGAAAATTTGTGTGCTATGACGGGAAATATGCAAGCAGATGACGTGCAGAGGCGCAAGCCGTGGGTTGTGCGGTGTTGCCTTAATGGCGATACCGCACGCCCCATGTGCGTCAGATGCGCGGCGGTGCCTGTATGCCCCCAGGGGGCACAGTAAACAGCAGAAGCAGTATGCGAAGTCCGGAGCAGAGTCCCGGCAGCACACAAAGCCGGGGCGTTGGTCTTTGCCGCACGTCCCGGCATTCTGCGCTTGGTCTGCGCCTTTATGTATGTGCCTTGCTCTGTACGCTGTTAAGCCTTGCAAGGCTGCTACCGCAGCAAAACATTATCAGCTGTCAATCATCCTCTGCCGGCTTACCGTTGGAGCGCACCGTGTCCATATCCGTGTCGTTCACCATCATCCCGGTGTCAACTACATAGCATACCTCGTCAGCATCAACGTAAACTCCCCTAAGGTAACGGGTGTAGGCTTCGGCGTTTACGGCTTCACAGGGCTGGAGCTTCTCGGGATCTATCTCTGCCATCTCTGCTACCGTGTCCGTCAGCAGTCCGATCACTCCCAGCTTGTTGCGCACCGCAAAATTCGTCTCGCAGACGATTATACAGCTTCGGTCGCTGTACTCACAGCTCTCAAAGCCGAATCGCTTTCTCGCGTCTATTACCGGGACGTTCAGCCCCTCCCACCGGCAGGTGCCCGCAAAATACGCCGGGAACTCCGGTATCGGCTGCAAGCCCTTGTCTGCTACCAGCACCGTCCTGATGTCGTGGAAGGGTATGGCGAATTTTCTCCCCGCCGACCGGAAGGTCAGGTATTTGATGAGTCCTATTGCCATTATTTATCCCCCTGCCTGTTCAGATAGTCTGTTATCACCGCTCCGATGCGGTCAAGGTCGCACTGCTTGTCCACAGCCCCCAGTTCATAGGCCGCTTTCGGCATACCGTACACCGCCGAGCTCTTTTCGCTCTGACCGATAGTGTACGCCCCTGCGTGATGCATCTGGGAAAGCCCCCTGGCACCGTCCCTGCCCATTCCGGTGAGGATGACACCTATGGCGTCCTTCTCGGCGCAGAATGCCGTGCTCTCAAAGAACACGTCCACCGACGGGCAGTGTCCCGACACGTTGGGGCCTGTCTCGCAGGTGACGAAATAGCCCTTGGAGTCCTTGAAAAGTCTCATATGCTTGTCGCCCTGGGCTATGACCACCATACCGTTTTTCAGGTACAGTCCCTGCGTCGCCTCGACGATCTCCAGCTCCGGGAACTTGGCGTTCATACGCTTTGCATACAGCGAAGTGTAGCCCTCCGGCATATGCAGCACCACTCCCACCGGAGGAGTTTTCCTGCCAAAGAACTTCAGCACCTCCGGCAGAGCCTCCGTACTGCCTGCCGAGCCGCCGATAGCGATTATCCTCCGTCTTTCGTGAGCTGCCGCAGCCCCTGCCGTGTCCGAGGACATAGGTCTTACGTTATAGAACCTGCACCCGCTCTTTATCCTCTTGACATTGGAAGCCGCCCTGAGCGCCTTGACCAGCTTTGTCCTGAACTCCTCGTATCCGCCTTCCTCAGGCTTGGGCAGGAAATCAGCGGCCCCTGCCTGCAAAGCCTGCATCACCAGATCCTTCCGGGACGAGCAGATTATCACCGGCACAGTGTACTGCGGTATCAGCTGTCTTAAAAATGCTATGCCGTTGAGCTTTGGCATCTCTATATCCAGTATGAGCATATCCGGCTTCAGCTTTTCGATCTCGTCTCTTGCCTCGTATGCGTTAGCCGAGCAGGCGCATACGGTAAAGCCCTCTGCCGCATCCACGACGCTCTTTAAAAATCTCGAAAACAATATCGAATCATCCGCAATCAGGACTCTAATATCCGCCATATCATTCATCCCCCTTCGCAGGCTTTCTGAATACCGCCGGCTGTATCATTTTGTAGCCGATCCCTTTCGGAGCGCTCTCGGCATGGCCGATGTAGAGATACCCGCCCTCCTCAGTAGCTTCATAGAACCTGTTGATAAGATCGCGCTTTGTCTGCTCGTCGAAATATATCATAACGTTCCGGCACACGATCAGATCGAATTTTTTCTTGAAGGAGATCTCCTCCATAAGGTTGTGGTACTTGAACACCACATTGTTTCTTATCTCATCGGTCACCTGGAAGGTGCCGTTGGGATTCTTGTTGAAATACTTCATCCGCCAGTCCAGGGGCAGCTCCTTGAGGGCAGCCTCGGCAAAGACGCCGCGCTTGGCCATTCTAAGGGCGTTGAAGGATATGTCGGTAGCAAGTATCTTGCTGTCCCACAGGCTGTGCCTGACGCCGAAGTAGTTATCAAGGCACATAGCGAAGTTATAGGGCTCGTTTCCATAGGAGCAGCCGGCGCTCCATATCCTCAGTTCGCGGTCCGTCATCCGGCGCTCGGCTTCCGGCAGGAACTTCTCGGTAAAGTGCCGGAAGTGCTCGCTCTCGCGCATAAAGTATGTATAGTTGGTGGTTAGTCTGCTGATGATATTTGTCATCTCTATCCCCGAGCGGTCGGCATAGACCGTCTCCAGGTACTCAGTGAAGTCATCGAAGCCGCAGTCCAGCACATAGTTGGTGAGCCTTGACTCAACGAGTATTTTTTTATCCAGCAGATTGAGCCCGTATTTGGTTTTTATGATCTTTGCCAGTCTCTGAAAATCTTCATTATTCAGCTGCATAGACAGATACGGCTCCTTTCACAGTATTTTTCGGTGGGTGTCCTATCTCTTCTCTGACAGTATCATCCCGTCAAGCACTGACACCCTTTTCCCGCCGAGGGTTATATATCCCTTTATGCAGGAATTCTCCACCGGCGAGGGGCTGATCTCGTCCTCCTCAAAGGCCTCAGCGTCGATGATCCTCGGCACCTTCACTCCCAGCAGCGAGCCCTCGCAGTCGATGACGATGATACAGCTGTGCTCGTCATACTCCGGGGGTGGGAAGCCCATCCTGCCGGCGAAGTCCATCACAGGCACGACCTTGCCGCGCAGGTTCATTATCCCGAGGATATAGTCTGCCACCATCGGCAGAACGGTTATCTCCGGCACTTCGATTATATCCGTCACCTCGATTATATCGAAGGCATATACCTCATCGCCGCAGCCGAATGTCAGCAGCTGCCCGGAGGTAGTTCTGTGATCCATTTTATCAGCTCCTTTTTCGCAGGTCCCTGCCCTGCTGTGAGACCTGTGCCCCTTTACCCGCCAGAGTCTGACGCCGCCTGATCTGAGACACCGGGCTCTGCATTTTACTTTGCTTTTTATTTTCCGTCTGCTGTTTTTATCCCGTTATACTTCAACAGCTCGCCGATGTCAGTTATCAGCGTTATACTTCCGTCTGCAAGTATGGAGCATCCGGAAAGCCCCTTGCTCTTCAGGTCGTATTTGTTCAGCAGCAGCGACAGCGGCTTTACTACCACCTGCTGGTCGCTGGTCAGCTCATCCGCAAAGATCACCGCCTCGCGGCCGCCCTCGCTGCAGTAAAGCATTATGCCGTCCATAAGAGGTCTTCTCTCTCCGCCCAGCTCGAAGGCTTCCGCCAGCCTTATCACCCGCAGACACTTTTCTCTCAGCATCACCAGCTCGGTGCCGCCGGGATCCTTGATGAGCATATCCTCCTCGGGACGGAAGATCTCCCTCACCGATGACAGAGGCACCGAAAGCTCAGCTCCGTTCGCCTCAACTCCAAGTACGTCTATTATGGACAGTGACAGAGGTATCCTTATGGTGAACTTTGAGCCTTTGCCCAGCTCAGACTCTATGAACATCTTTCCGCCCACTGTCTCTATGTTCTTTCTCACCACGTCCATACCAACGCCGCGCCCCGAGTATTCGGTGACCTGCTCGTTGGTGGAGAAGCCTGCTGTCATAATGAGCTCATAGCACTCAGCGTCGGTGTATTCGCTCTCGGGCTTGGTGAGTATGCCGTTCTTCTTTCCCTTGGCGAGAAGCTTTTTCGGATCCATTCCTGCTCCGTTGTCCTCACAGGAGATAACTACTTCTCCGCTCTCATACCCTGCCGAGAGAGTGACTGTCGCACGCTCGGTCTTGCCGGCGGCAGCTCTCTCCTCGGGAGATTCTATACCGTGATCTACGGCGTTTCTGACTATATGCATCAGCGGGTCGCCCAGTATGTCCACTACGCTCTTGTCGGCCTCGGTATCAGCCCCCACGAACACAAGGTCCACGTTCTTGCCGAGAGTCTTGTTCATATCCCGGACGACGCGGCTCATTTTGGAGAAAGCCGTCTGCACAGGCACCATTCGTATGGACATAACAACGTCCTGCAATTCGTCGGTGAGCTTTTTGAGCTCTCTGGCCGACTTCTGGAAGCGGTCCATATTCCCGCCGAACTGTTTCAGGTCAGGGCTGGATGTAACGCCCGACTCGGTAATAACGATCTCTGCCACCAGGTCAAGGAGCCTGTCCAGCTTTTCCAGCTTTACTGAGATAAGGCTGCCGCCGCCGTGGGCGCCGCCCCCGTCCTTTTTGGGAGCCGCCGCCTTTTGCTTCTGCGGCGATTCTTCTTTAGTTTCCTCAGCCGCAGCCTCGGCCTTTTTCGCAGGCTCCAGCTTATCGGCGGAGAGGACATTCAGCCCGTCCCTGAGTATGCCCAGCACCCTGTCCGGGTCCTTGGCCTTTATCTCTATGCGGAAGCCGTTCTTGTTTATCTCCTCCTCCGCTTCGTCGGTCTCCAGGTTCGAGGGAACGGTCCTGACCATCTCTCCCTCCTTGACGAGGGAATTCACCAGCACCATTGCCCTGATAGCGGGCATCATGCAGCCCTCCTCGAACTTCACGAGGTAGGTGCTGACTCCTTCCTCCTCCGAGCCGGCAGAGAGCTGGACCTTCGGCTCCTCCTTCGGGGGAGCAGCCGGGGCGGTGCGTCTGATCTCCTCCACGGTCTCAACGTCCACGCCGTCTTTAAGTACGGAGATAACGCCCTCGATCTCATCGCATATGAGCTTTATCACAAAGCCGCCGGCATTTATCTCGTCGTCGGCGCTGTCGGCCTCCAGATCGGCGGGCATCGTAGCCACCACCTCTGCCTCCGCGCCGATGGAATTCATCAGTACCATTGCCCTTATGGACGGCATCATACAGGTCTCAGAGAATTTTACCCTCACAGCCCTTATGCTCTCGGGATCATCAGCAGAGAACACCTCCGCCTTTGCCTCCCCGCCCGCAGAGGGGGGAGCCGCCGCCTCGCCCTTGGCAAGGTCGTTAAGATACTTCGCAAAGCTGTGGAGCCTTTCTATGAACTCGGAGAAATCCGTCAGCGGGACAGAATCGTCCTCCAGGTTGGCCAGTTCATTTTTCAGGTAATCCGAGGTAGTGAACGACAGCTCATACAGTTGCGGCCTGTCGCACTCCAGCCCCGGGTTTTCTCTTATAACAAAATAAATATCCTCAACAGCGTGAGCCAGCTCGGACATATTTTTAAGTCCCATCATAGCAGACGAGCCCTTGATCGTATGCATCACGCGGAATATCTCCGCAATGTCATCCTCAGTAAGCTCGCTGTCCTCAGTGCGCATCAGGATGTCATCCAGGTTTTCCAACAATTCCGACGACTCGAATACAAAGGTATCCAGCATCGACTCCATACCTGCATCAAACTTGCTCAATACTATCTCTCCTTTCAGGCATCTGATATGCGCTGTGCGGCAGCTCCCGCAAGCCTCCCGAATCACGGTGTGCTGTGTTCGGGTGCAGACTTTTATTGGGGCAAACCTTTCTGAAGAAAGGTTATTCCCCAAACCCCTTTCCCAAGACTTTTAATTCTTTTTTGGCAGGGGGTAGCAGTATTTACGACAGAAAGCAAAAGCCGTGAGTTTTGCACTTTTTTACGGCCTTGTGTTACCCCCTGCCAAAAAAGTACCAGAAGTTTTAGGAAGGGGGTTCGGGGGACAACCCTTTTTCAAAAGGGTTTCCCCCGGTAAGATCTGCACTCAAACGCAGCACACCGCGCTTTGAAAGGCTTGTGAGAACTGCTGTGCAGGTGCCGCGGCGCTTTTGCAGAGGGTTCTGCGACAGCTTTACCGCCGTGATGTTCCTCTCCGGGATCATCACTCTGTGGAAGTGCAGGCCTCTGCGATAGTTAAGTGTCCAGCCGTCCCCCAGCTCCGGCAGGAGCCTTTGCACAGCTCTTTCTGCGCGGGAGCTTTTCATCATCGGTATCAGCACGCCCCTGCCGCATCTTCCGGCGCTGCCTGCATACTCTATATGCACCGAGCTCATCCCCAGCAGCTTCATCAGCAGCGACTGTCTTATATCGCAGCAGCTCACCGAAGCCCTGTCGGCAGCAAAGCGTATCCTGCACAGCCTTCCGGAGCACACCGTCAGCAGGCTGCCCCGCCTGTCTGCCGTGAAACCCCAGCTGCTGAGCAGCTTATAAACTAAGGATACGGCCCTCCCTGCTGCCGCCGCACCTCCGGCCAGGATAATCAGTCCCGGCACGGTCCCGGAAAAGCACAGCAGATGACTGTCCGCCCTCTCTAAGGTCTCTATACCGCTGTTCAGGGTGCCTGCCAGTTCCCTGAGCCCTGCCCCTGCATAGCGGGCAAGCTGTACTGCCGCAGCCGCCAGACCAAAAAGCCCCGACATTGCCGATGAGAACATCACCGAGTACAGCAGCACCGAGCGGCGGCGCACCCTGACTCTGCAGACAGGCTCCCCCTCAGACGCTCCCGCAATAAGGGAGTATATCCTCTCTGCCTTTTCCGCAGAGATCACCAGCTTTATCTCCGACCTCCCCAAAGCCCTTGCGGGAGTCTCCAGATACAGCGTGCACGCCCCCACGCGCCGGTATAACGGGCCCTGCTCGGTGCGAACCGCGGTTATCTCGTGAAAATACAACGTAGTAGCCACAAGCCCCAGAGGGCCTGTTCCGGCGGTGATGCATCCGTCGCCGATGCGGCAGGAAACAGCCGCCCAGCGAAGCACCGCTGTTGTGAATATCACCGCCAGCGTTATGAGCTCTGGCCAGTAGGTCCTCGCCCACCCGCCGATGTCAAAGCTCGCCGCTATAAGCTCCTTCCCGGCGGGAATGAGTATCAGCCAAAAGCTGCGGGAGATATGGCTCAGTATCCTCACCGGATGCTGGCGCTCTCCCAAAAACACAGAGATTTTCCTCCTTGCTGTGCCGGACGACAGATCCTACCACTCCTTTTCGGTAACTTTCACCTGATGCCGCGGTAGTAAAGCCCCCTGGTGATGCTGCCGCAGTCCGGCAGCGTCCCCCGCTCAAAGGCTTCGGTCACGCGCCCGATCTGAGCCGCGTCCTCGCCGTAAAAGTCCAGCTCCCAGAAGCTGACGGCAGGGAAGTCCCTCTGCCTGTCGGATACGCACAGCACATCGCTGTTGAGTATCTCCGTATATCCCTGCTCCTTGGAACATTTCACCGGCATACATCTGCCGGTACGGTCGAAAAGCTCTCCCGTACAGCCCTTGCAGCCCCGCTGCGCCCTTATGGGGCAGTTGACCGTCAGCATCATCGGCAGCCTGCCGTAGCCTATCGCTCCGAAGGGGAGCTCCCCTCCCAGAGCGCTCATCTCGGAAGCTCTCAGCTCGAAGGAAGCGGTGCAGTCCGCCAGTCCCAGACTTTTCAGCTCCCTCAGAGCAAGGGTATTGGTCACGTTCAGCCCGAAACCCCCGTGAAGAGTCATCCCCAGCTCTCTGCCCGCGCTGATGTGGGCGAGATTGGTGCAGAGCATATGCCCGATGCCCTTCTGTGCAAGAGCCTTCAGCCTTGTGAAATCCCCCTCCTCGTCAAAGGTGAACCTCGGCATCACGGCGCAGAGCTTCTCCGCAGGTCTTCCCCGCTCCAGCAGCTCCCCCGCCGTTCTCAGGTCCGCATACACCAGCTCTATGCCTGAAATATCCAGACCGTCAAGCTGTGCGGCGGTATGTATGCTTATTCTTATCCCGCAGCTGTCCGGGCGGGGAGCAGGGGCAAAGGAAAGCTCCTTCTCCGCAAATGCCGGACGGCGGGTGTAAAATTCATATCTCTTTTCATCAAGCTCCGCAGCTGCTCTGCGTCTCATATCGTTTAGCTGCGAAGCGGGAATGCTCACGCCCCCGCTCTGGCCGGGCTCCAGCTGACAGACGATCTCCCCCGGCTCATAGACCGTGTCCCCCAGTTTCGAGAGCTGTTTTCTCACATATCCCTCGTCAGCGGGACGGTTCACAGCCTTCTGCGGAGGATCTGCCCATACCTCGGCAGACACGCCGTTCTCATCGGTGAGCTTTAAGCTGCCGGGCTCGCCCAGACGAAAGCAGGCCAGCGCATCCACCTTCGAGCGCTTGTACTCCCGCCTGTAAAGCTCATGCAGCGCAGGTATAGCCTCTGCCGAGGCGTCCACGTCCTCACGGCTGCGGAACCCGAACATCCCGCTGCCCCTGCGGCCGGTGAAATAACCGTCGGTGAACCCTGACCGGGAGAACACTCCCTCCACAAGGCTCCTGTCGTACTCTCTGTCCTCCAGCTCGCAGCGCACGGCGTTTACTGCCGCCGCAACATATTCGGGACGCTTCATCCTGCCCTCTATTTTCAGCGAGGCCGCCCCGAAGCCCTCCAGCTCCCTCAGATGGGCCAGATGCGACATATCCTTCAGCGAGAGAGCGCGGCTGTCCCTGTCGTTTTTCACACAGGAAGCCGGCAGTCTGCACGCCTGGGCGCAAAGCCCCCGGTTAGCGCTGCGCGAACCTATCACCGCAGACATATAGCACTGTCCCGACACCGACATACACAAAGCGCCGTGTACGAACACCTCGCACTCTATCGGCAGCGAGCAGAGCTCTTTCAGTATATCCCCCGGCAGCTCTCTCGAAGCCACCGCCCGGGTAAATCCCAGCTCTCTTGCCAGCAGGAAGCCGCGCCTGGTGTGCAGGCTCATCTGCGTGGAGGCGTGTATCTCCATTTCCGGACACATCTCCCGCACTATGCCGCAAAGGGCCAGATCCTGGGTGATAAGCCCGTCCACTCCCAGAGCGCAGGCTCTTTTCACGGCAGCGATGCACTCATCCATCTCGCTGTCCAGTATGACTGTATTTATAGCCTGATAGACCTTGACACCGCTTATATGGCACAGCCTTACTGCCTTTTCAAGCTCCTCAGCAGAAAAGTTGGCAGCGTTGGCTCTTGCAGAAAAGCTCTCCCCTCCGAGATAGACTGCATCACAGCCCGTCCTCAGAGCAGCGGCAAGGACCTCCGGCGATCCGCAGGGTGCCAGTATCTCTGTCACTTGCGGAAACCGTACTTGGCGGCGGTATCAGTCGCACCCAGGGCATCGGAAATATCCTTTGCTATCATATCCCTGGCGCTGGCGTTATCCTCCGGTGTGAAGGATTTTCTCAGCTTCAGCTCCTTCTGCAGCTGTTCGATCTTAGCGTTCAGCTCCCTGATCTGCTTATCGGTGGAGACTTTCAGCTCCAGATAGCGCTTATCGGCAGCGGCTTTCACCTCAGCGGTCTCCTTCTCGGCGGCGGCGGCCTTAGCCTTGGCTGCCGAAGCATCGTCGAAATAGACCTTTATCTGCGAGCGGATATTCTCGAGAGTGCTTCTTGTTTTAAAGAGATCGTCGCAGGCTTCCAGCGCGATAAGAGCTGCGCCGTCCTGAACGGAGAGGGTAGATTTGCCCTTGAGCAGATCTTCAAGCCTGCGGTTGAGGGCAGCAGCGAGGTCCTCGGTGTACTCCTTGGACTCATCGGTGAGCAGTCTGAAATCCCTGTTAAAAATGCGAACCTTTACTTCCTGTTTCATAATAAAATATCCTTTCCTCGAAAAATGGGTATTATTATTCATATTATACCACACTTTCAAGGATTTGTCACCACTTTTGCCGAATTTTTTCGTAGTTTTTTTCAGCACACGGCCCGCTGGGAAGTTTTTCCAATGTGCGTATATCTGAGCACATCATACCGGCAGACAGCGTGCAAAGGCGTTAGCCGCAGGTCGTGCGGTGCTGCTTTAATTGTGCATTGTGCCAAACTTTCCCCCCAGCGCTTTACTTATCATACTCTTTGTGCTATCATATTTTATGCAGCTGTATAATTTACTTTTGTTATTGTTTTAAGACTGAAAGGATGTATGTAGAAGAATGAAAATGAAAAGATCTTTGCTCTCCGCGCTCAGTGCGCTTACCCTGACAGCAGCCCTTGCTTTTGCTTCCTGCGGAAGCTCCGGAAGCTCGTCCTCCAAGTCCGGCGCAAGCTCTGCTGCCGAGCCTATAGCCGATACCTCCGCTGCCGCAGGATCCCAGGCTGATGAGTCCAAAGCCGATGAGTCCACTGCTTCCGGCGGCGATGCGTCCTGGGATAAGGTCAAGGAGAAAGGCAAGCTCGTTCTCGGTCTCGATGCGACCTTCAAGCCTATGGGCTATACCGATGAGAATGACGAGATCGTCGGCTTCGACATCGACTGCGCCAAGGAAGTATGCACCCGTCTCGGTATCGAGCTGGAGCCTTACGGCGTCAACTGGGAGACCAAGGAACTGGACCTCGACGCCGGCACTATCGACTGCATCTGGAACGGTCTCTCCGTTTCCGATGAACGTAAAAAGGTAATGCTTATGAGCGATCCCTATATGAAGAACCAGATGGTATTCGTTGTAAATAACGACAGCGAGATCAAGACTCTCTCCGATCTGGAGGGCAAGACTGTGGCCGTGCAGAACGGCTCCACCGCACAGGAGATACTCAACGGCTCTGATATCGGCAAGAAGGTGACAGTCAATGAGCTGGCTACCAACGTCGAGGCTCTCAATCAGCTGGAGATGAATATGTGCGATGCTGTGTTCCTTGACTCGGTAGTGGCAAGCTACGAGATCGTCACAACAGGCAAGAACTTCCGTATGCTCGACGAGGGACTTGAGCCGGAGGAATATGCCATCGGTTTCCGCCTGAATGACAAGGCCCTGTGTGACAAAGTCTACGGCACGCTGAAAGAGATGAAAGCTGACGGCAAGCTCGCCGAGATCTCCACAAAGTGGTTCGGAAGCGACATCACGACCGTTCAGTAACGATCTCCGCAAACATCGATCAACAGGGAGGCCGTCGCGGTCTCCCTGTTTTGTTCAGTACGCTGTACTCGGAATGATGATCTGTTAAACAGCCTCTGCGCTTTTCCCAGCTTATGTATATTTCCCGGAAGGAGTCTTTTTATGAATATCTCTGCTTTATCCGGTATCGGACCGATCCGCTCTTTCTTATCCTCCCGGCAGCACTCTGCAGCCGATACCATATCCCGCCTGTCAGAGTCAGGCTTCCCGAAAGGCTCCCTCGCTCTCCTCGCTGAGGAGAACGGCGAACCCGCAGGCGCCCTCGTTACTGTCCCCGGTTCCTCCGGCGAGGTCAGGCTGTCTTTCACTGTCTGCTGCGCTTACGACTCCGCCGACACCCTCGCTGCACTGTTCACCCGCGCCTGCGAGATGCTGCGGACGCAGGGCTGCGATTACCTCTTTACCAGGATGACCGAGGACGAAAAGGACATATTTTACAAGAAGCTGGGTTTTGAATGGATAGTCTCCCTCGGCTTCGTTCCTCCTGTTCTCGGCGAGGATGCCCTCTCCTATTCCGGCATAAAGCTCCGGGAGGATGCCTCTCCCTCCTGTCTGCCCCTCACCCTCCCCGATGCCCTGGCCGTACCCACGCCCAAGTGCCTTTTCTACGGCAAAAACGTGATTTCGGAGGAGGAATACGCCGTCGAGGTCTATACCACCCGTGACCGCCGCCGCCTTGCAGAACGGGCCGCTCTGATGATCTTCATAATCGCTGTGGCTGCTGTGGGTATCATCCGCCGGGACAGATACGCCCTGACGGTCATCCCGATGATAGGGATAGGACTCTATATGCTTTTCCAGAACATCTTCCGACCGAAAAAGTTCACCCGGGATCTTCTCGAAAGGCGACGTGAAAAAGGGCTCTCCGGCACTGACGAGCTCATATTTTTCGGAGAGGATCATTTTATACAGTTTTCCCGCGGACACGGCCGCGCAATAGTCAGCTATGACAATATCATCACCGTTTACGTCAAGCGGGATTTCATCTTCCTGTGCAGCAAGGCCGACAACACCGGCGCCAACGGCTGGTTCGTGCGGAACGACTCCCTCTCCGACAAGGAGGCCTTTCTCGACCACATCCGCAGGAAAGCCCCCGGGGCTGTGTTCAAGAGATAGGACGGCTGATCTGTTCCCGGTGCAGCATTCCCGGGCCGAAATGCAGAGTAAGGCCCTCCCGGTCAGCGGCATCGGAATCTGACTTTCCGGAAGGCTGTGACCACCGGTGCCTGTGTACTCCCCGCACTCTTTACTTTTTCCGCCCGTTATGGTATAATAAAGGGTAACGATCATACGGGCCGCGTGCGCTGCGGTCTTTGGGAAAGTGGGGGAACAGGTGTGTCGGATCTTGATAAGCTTCTTAAAAATATCCTCAGAGATGCCGACAGGTTCGGCAAGGTCATTATGGGGGACGATGTCCCTGCCCCGAAGACTCCCAAGCCGTCCAGGCCCTCGCCCGCTCCGAAGCCCGCTGCTCCTGCCGGGAGAAAACAATCCTCCGCCGAGGACGAGTGGGACAGGCAGTTCGAGGCCTTTCTCGAACAGAAGGGCAAGGAGGAAGGCCACCGCGTCATTAATCCCCTCAAGGAGCAGGAGACTCCCAAGCCCGCTCCCGCGCCGAAGCCTGCACCCTCCGGGAACAGCGCTGCCGATGAATGGGACAGGCAGTTTGCCCAGTTCCTCGAGGAAAAAAAGCAGGACGAGCTCAGGCAGCAGGTCACCAGAGTCACCTCCCTGACGGTGCCGGAAGGCTACGTCAACCCCTTCGCCGGGGACGAACGCGCCCGGGGAGTATTCTGCGAGGATCTTACTAAAGCTCTCGGCATCTGCCTTGACAGGCTGGGCAGAGTGGATATCGAATATATCTCGCAGATAAGCGGCAAAGACCTGCCCGAAGTGATAAACGGTCTGAAAGGCAGCATCTACTGCGATCCCGACAGGTGGGAGGAGTGCTTCTACAAGGGCTGGGTGACTGCTGACGAGTACCTCAGCGGCAATATGATAAAACGCTACCGCGCCGCTAAGGCCGCCAATGATAAGTACCCCGGCTTCTTTCCTGACAACTTCAAAGCCGCCGAGGCTGCTCTGCCTCCGCCGCTGGAGATAAAGGATATCTACGCCACGCTGGGCTCCCCCTGGATACCCGCCGACATCATCGACGATTTCATAGTGCATATAATGGGGACGGTCAACTCCCGCAGGAAACAGGAGAACTCTGACAGGACCGTCCACGACAGCATCACCGGAGTATGGGAGATACCGAACAAGTCACGCTACGGACATTCTGCCAGGTCGCTGTACTACGGCACCTCACGGATAAGCCCGCTGGCGCTTATGGAAAAGCTTCTCAACTGCCGTCAGGTGCAGATATTCGACAGCGAGACCAACTCGCAGGGCAAGGCTGTTCGCGTCCTCAACGAGCAGGAGACAGTGGCGGCTCTCGAATGTGAGCGCAGGCTCCGGGCCGAATTCTCCGACTGGCTGTGGAAGGACAGCCGCCGCAGCGAACGGCTCCAGATGATATATGAGAACAATTTCAGCTGCTTCAAAAGCCGCAGCTTTGACGGCTCATTCCTGACATTTCCCGGGATGAACGAAAAGTACGAGCTCTACGACTTCCAGAAGGAGGCCGCAGCAAAGATACTCTTTACGCCCAACACCCTGCTGGCTCACGAAGTGGGCTCCGGCAAGACCTTCATTATGGCGGCAGCAGGGATGAAGCTTAAACAGCTGGGGCTGTCAAAGCGCAATATGTTCGTGGTACCTAACAGCCTTGTGGGACAGTGGGTGAGCATTTTCAAAGACCTCTACCCCGGGGCGGAGGTCATCACGGCCGAGCCTTCGGTATTCACCAAAGAAAAAAAGGAGTCCACCCTGCGGCAGATAAGGGACACCGACTTCGATGCAGTGATAATAGCTTACAGCTGCTTTGACCGCATTCCTCTCTCGGCGGCGGCACAGCATCACCTGCTGGTGCTGGAATACGAGGAGATAGTAAGGTATTCCGCACAGCACGGCGGCACGGCTCCCAAAGCCCTTGCTGCAAAAAAGGATGCCCTGCTGGCAAGGATAAAGGCTCTCGAAGCGGAAAAGTCCCTGCCGGACAGCGGTAAGGAGATCACCTTCGATGCACTGGGCATCACCACCCTTTTCCTCGACGAGGCTCACAACTACAAGAACATACCTATAGATTCACAGGCAGGGCTTCTGGGGATAAACTCCAGAGGCTCGGACAAGTGCGGGCGGATGCTGGAAAAGGTAAGGCATACCTCCCTTACCGGGCGTGGGGCGGTATTCGCCACAGGCACCCCCATAACCAACTCCATTTCCGATGCCTACACTATGCAGAAATATCTCCAGTACGGCGATCTGAAAGCTCTTGGGCTGCGGACGTTCGACAGCTGGGTGGGGATGTTCGCCGAGGCGAAGACCGATTTTGAGATAGACGTGGACACCTCGGGCTACAGAATGTGCAGAAGACTGCGGTCTTTCCACAACCTGCCGGAGCTGACGGCGCTTTTCTCGGTGACGGCACACTATCACCGCACCGACGGCAGGCGTGACATCCCCGAATTTGCAGGACACGAGGACTGCGTGGTAGAAAAGAGCGAGGCATTGGCGCAGTATCTGCGAAACATCTCCGACCGGGCCGAGACTGTCCGCAGGGGAGAGATAAGCCGCAGCGAAGACAATATGCTGAAGATCACCACCGACGGCAGGAAGGCGGCTCTGGACATCCGCCTTGCGGAGCCGGAGGCAGGGGAACAGCTGAAAAGCAAGGTGCGGTTCTGCGCCGGAAACGTATTTGAGATCTGGAAGGCAAACGACATAGAAAACTGTACCCAGCTGGTATTCTGCGATATATCAACTCCCAAGGCGGAGTTCAATATATACAGCGAGCTGAAACGCCTGCTCGTTGAAAAGGGCATACCCCCGGAGCAGATAGAGTTCATCCACAGCTATGAACAGGACGACGAGCGTATGGAGCTTTTCGACAGGGTGAACTCCGGCAAGGTAAGAGTGCTGCTGGGCTCCACTTTCAAGCTGGGCACCGGCGTGAACGTACAGACCAGGCTGAAAGCCGCTCATCATCTTGACGTGCCCTGGCGTCCGGCGGATATGATACAGCGGGAAGGGCGGATACTAAGGCCTAAGAACCTGAACCCAAAGGTGCGGATATTCCGCTACATCACAGAGGGGAGCTTCGATGCCTACTCCTGGCAGCTGCTGGAGACCAAGCAGAGCTTTATCTCACAGCTCCTGGCAAACGAGCTCACCGAGCGCAGCGGCAGCGAAGTGGACGGTGTGGTGCTGAACTACGCGGAGGTAAAGGCTCTTGCGGTGGGAAATCCCCTTATCAAACGCCGTATCGAAACGGCAAACGAGCTGTCGCGGTGCAGGATACTGCAAAGGCAGCTTTGGCAGCGGCGGCAGTACCTGACGGAGCGGCTGGAAGCCATACCCGGCGAACGTGAAAAGCTCAGGACGGTCATAGCGAACGCAAAGGACGATCTTGAAAACCTGCGTCAGCCGGAAAACGAAACGGTCACAACAGATATGAGAACTAAGCTGCGTGAAGCTCTGGAAGCGGCTGTGGCGGCAATGACCGACTGCTCGGTGACGATATGCGAGCACAGGGGATTCAGGATAAGCCTGCAGCCCAATATGATAAGCTCACGCCCGGCAGTGAAGATCGCCCGCAGCGGCAGCTATTATACCGAGCTGGGAAATGCCCCCGCAGGCTATCCTGCAAGAGTGGACAATCTTCTTGACCGTCTGCCGGAATTCATCGAAGACAGCGAGCAGCGGCTTGCCGAACTCGAAAAAGAAAACGTAGATGCTCAGCTGGAGCTTGACCGCAGGGACAGCTATCTCGGGGAGATAGAAAGGCTCGAAGCCGAACTGAAGAGCATCGATGAAAGGCTGGAGTGATGACCGCCTGCATAAGCCCCGGAAAGGAGGGAGAACGTGTACAGGATAGCTGATAAGGTAATGATATTGCTGCTGTGCTTTGTGATGTTCTGCTTTTCAAAGTCGGACGGGGCTTACCCTGTGGTGGGAACACTTCTGTCCGCCGCTTCAGCATCGCTGGTGTCACTTTATCCCGGTACAGCTGTCGCTTATGTCGATATACTGCTGTTCTCGGCGCTGTGCATACCCTTCCCGGAACTGATGTGTGCTCTGCCGATACTGCTCTATGACGCCGCCGGGGAAAAGAAGATATGGCTGGCTGCCCCAGCAGTTATAGCGCTGGCACGGCTCCCCTCCCTCAACAAGACACAGATGATACTGATACCCGTGCTCTCTGCCGCCGCGCTGCTGTACAGGCTGAGAGTCGGCTCGCTGGAGAAAAGCCTGCGCACCTACTCCAGGATGCGTGATACGGTGGAGGAAAAGAACGTTCAGCTGGCAGACACCAACATCCGCCTGGCTGAGGCACAGGACAACGAGGTCCACTTAGCTACCCTGCGGGAACGCAACCGCATCGCAAGAGAGATTCACGACAACGTAGGGCATATGCTTACACGCTCGCTCCTGCAGGCAGGGGCTCTGATGATAATAAACAAGGACGAGAAGCTGAAAGAACCTCTGGCTGAACTGAAAGATACTCTTAACACTGCTATGACCAGCATCCGCGAGAGCGTTCACGACCTGCACGACGAGTCGATCGACCTGGATGCCGCCGTGAGGGAAAGCATCCGCAATATAGGCAGCCGCTTCAAGGTAAGCTATGAGAACGACTCGGACGGTGATCTGCCGGTAAAGATCAGACTTTGCTTTATCGCAGTGATAAAGGAAGCCCTCTCTAATGCCGTGAAGCACTCTGACGGGGACAGCATACATATAATCATCAGGCAGCATCCAGCCTTTTACCAGCTGATGATAGAGGACAACGGATGCTGCGGAGACAAGCCGGTGATATCGGAGGGGATAGGCTTGCAGAATATGAGCGACCGCGCCGCCGCTGTAGGCGGGAATATAACCTTCACGCCATCGCGGGAGGGATTCAAGGTGTTTATGACGGTAAAGGCGTGATACGCTGCCGACCATCAGTTATCGATTTATAAGGGGGACCAATATGAATATAGTTGTCATTGACGACGACAAGCTTGTTGCCATCTCGCTGAAGACAATACTGGAAAATACCGAGGGAATAAAGGTCCTGGCGATGGGTTCCAGCGGTGATGAGGCCATATCGCTGTACGAAAAGCACTCTCCGGACGTGATGCTCATGGACATCCGTATGGAGGGAATGACCGGTCTTGAAGCGGGAGAGATCATACTCGGGAAACATCCGGAAGCAAAGATACTCTATCTTACTACCTTTTCCGATGACGAATACATCATCAAGGCGCTGACGATCGGAGCAAAGGGATATATCCTGAAGCAGGACTTTGAGGGGATAGCACCGGCACTGGAAACGGTATGCCGGGGGCAGAGCGTATTCGGCGGGAAAGTAGTTACTAAGCTGCCTGAGCTTATGAAACCCAAGAATGAATTTGATTACGGAAAATACGGCATCAGTGAGAAGGAAAGGGACATAATCGAGCTGGTAGCAAAGGGACTTTCCAACAAAGAGATCGCGGGAGAGCTGTACTTAGGCGAGGGAACGGTAAGAAACTACCTATCGGCTCTTCTGGAAAAACTGGGGCTGCGGGACAGAACACAGCTGGCGGTATTCTACTATACTGAGATAAAAGGATAAGCGGAAGATCACGCCTGGATCCGTCGTATGTTTTCCTCATTTTGCGGATATACTGCTCCTGCCGTTTGATCGGCCGCGCTCAATGGCGCAAGTATGCATAAAAATAACCGCGCCGGCTCTGCATTTATTTGTTAAATGTCCGAAAAACCGATATTTGTGCGTTTTTTTGCCGATACCCCCTTGAAATAAATGCGTATTTGCTTTATAATTAAACCTGTAAGACTGTACTCTGCTGCAATAATGCTGCGGAAATCTGCGTCTGCCCTCCTCTCACCTCCCGGTGCAGGCGGGCCCGACCCGGTCTGAGAAAGGAATTATGATATGAAAAAGTTAGCTTCTCTTCTGCTTGCGGGCATTATGTCTGTTTCTGTTCTCGCTTCCTGCGGAGTGCCTGAGAACAAGGTGAACAAGATCGAGGATCTGGACGGCAAGACGATCGGCGTTCAGCTGGGTACTACCGGTATGATCTACGCTGAGGATGTAAAAGACGCGACTGTTGAAAAATACAACAAGGGTGCTGATGCTATCGAGGCCCTTAAAAACGGCAAGATAGACTGCGTTATAATCGACAAGGAGCCTGCAAAGGTATTCGTCTCAAAGAACGACGGCCTCAGGATACTTGACGAGCCCTTCGTTACCGAAGATTATGCTATGGCTTTTAACCTTGAGAACACTGATCTGCAGGCAAAGGTCAATACTGCTATTTCCGAGATGAAATCCGACGGCACTATCGACAGCATTATCAAGCACTGGATCGGTGACGATGCTGACGAGAAGAGCTATGAGTCCCCTGCCGATGTCAAGAGAGACAACGGTACTCTGAAAATGGCCACCAACGCAGAGTTTCCTCCCTACGAGCTGAAGAAAGACGGCAAGATCGTGGGCATCGACCCTGATATTATGCAGGCTGTCGCTGACAAGCTGGGTATGACTCTTGAGATCGAGGACATCGCATTTGATTCCCTCATCCCCGAGCTGGCAAGCAAAAAGGCTGATGTAGTTGCTGCCGGTATGACTGTTACCGACGAGAGAAAGAAGAACGTACTGTTCTCAGATCCTTATGCTACGGGCGTTCAGGCGATCGTAGTAAGGAAAGACTGATACGCTTTCCAGTCAGATATGAATAAAGATCCGGGGCGCACGCTTTGTGCGCCCTAACTGTAACATTCACAATATGCGGAAATAGTTCTTCTGCCACAAGCGGGACAGAGCACATCAACTCATAAAATTATTAAAATATTAAACTAAAAAGGAGTGAATAGTTATGCCATTCATCAATGTAAAAACTAACAAGCAGGTCGCTGCAGATGTAGCAGAATCGGTAAAGTCCAAGCTGGGACAGGCTGTCACCGCAATACCGGGAAAGTCTGAAGGCTGGCTGATGGTAGGTCTCGAAGACGGCGGAAAACTCTGGTTCAAGGGCTCTGACGCACCGGCGGCAATGGTGCAGGTCAGCATATTCGGAAGTGCATCCTCAGGAGCACTAACAGATCTGACCGGCAGGATCTGCGGCATAATGAGCACCGACTTAGGCATCCCGGCCGACAGGGTATATGTGAGCTATATGTGTACCGACAACTGGGGATGGAACAATATGAATTTCTGATGCACTAACCCACACAGAAAAACGGCAAACATTCTTATCTCCGGTGACTGCTTATTCCTTACGCTTTATTCTACTTCTTGAAGGGAGCTTCTCAAATGAGCGATTTTATCGATAAGCTTAAAGAAACTTTCGTCACTGACGACCGCTGGCAATACCTTCTCCGCGGTCTCGGCAACACCCTCATAATCACCGCAGCTGCCGCCGTAATAGGTATCTTACTCGGCTTTGCGGTAGCTATGATACGCTCAACGCACGATAAGACCGGCAAGCTGAAGATCCCTAATTTAATCTGCCGTATCTATCTCACCGTTATCCGTGGTACCCCTATGGTCGTTCAGCTGATGATAATGTATTTCGTTATCTTTGCTACCCTTAATTCCAGGTATAAGATCTTCGTCGCTATCCTCGCCTTCGGTATAAACTCCGGCGCCTATGTGGCCGAGATCGTCCGCTCGGGTATCATGTCTATCGATAACGGACAGTTCGAGGCAGGCTCTTCACTCGGTCTGAGCTATTCAAGAACGATGATCTATATAATCCTCCCCCAGGCCTTCAAGAACGTCCTCCCCGCCCTCGCAAATGAGGTCATCGTGCTGCTGAAAGAGACCTCTGTCGCCGGATATATCGGTATGGAGGATCTGACCAAAGGCGGCGACATAATCAGAGCCAATACCTATCAGGCGTTTATGCCCCTGCTCGCTGTGGCAGCCATTTATCTGATAATGGTAATCATCCTTACCTCGTTTGTGAGAAAGCTTGAAAGGAGGCTCGCCAGGAATGACAAAAGATGAATCCCAGAAATACGATACGGAAAATATGATCACCGTCACCGATCTGCACAAAACCTTCGGTGATCTGCATATCCTCAAAGGCATCAGCACTGCGATCAAGCCCGGCGAGAAGGTAGTTATAATCGGACCTTCCGGCTCGGGAAAGAGCACTTTCCTGCGCTGTCTTAACCTGCTTGAACGCCCCACTTCGGGCTCGATAATCATAAACGGCGTTAATTTGCTGAATATAAACGAGAAGGCTGTGAATTATATGCGTCAAAGCATGGGTATGGTATTCCAGCACTTCAATCTGTTCCCGCATCTGACGATCAGAAAGAACATAACTTTGGCGCCGGTGAAACTGAAGATCATGTCTGAAGCCGAAGCCAATGATAAGGCTGACGAGCTTTTGGAAAAAGTAGGGCTTTATGACAAATGTGATGCCTACCCCTCGCAGCTTTCGGGAGGACAGAAGCAGCGCATAGCCATAGCCCGGGCACTGGCAATGAATCCGGAGGTAATGCTGTTTGACGAGCCTACCTCGGCACTGGATCCCGAAATGGTAGGCGAAGTGCTCAACCTTATGAAGATGCTTGCAGAGGCAGGTATGACCATGGTAGTTGTCACTCACGAAATGGGATTTGCGAAGGAAATGGCATCGAGGGTGATGTTCATGGACGACGGACAGATCATAGAAGAAAACACGCCGAAAGAATTCTTTGCAAACCCGCAGAACGACAGGACGAAGCTGTTCCTGTCGAAGGTGCTGGTATAAAAATATCAGCATTAATATACGCCTGTTCTCATTGGTTTCGTGATAAAGCGGATATTACACTGCTTATACCGGTTTTAAGAATCTGAAAGTCTCCCCGATAAGCGGAGTGCTGATAAAGAAGATCAAAGCCATAGTATTTCTGATATACTGTCAGAAGTACTATGGCGTTTTTATTGATAATACAATGATTTGCGTTAGCAGTCTGAAAAAAATATGCCCCGAAGTGTTTTGAAACGCTTCGGGGGCTTATATTTGCATCCGCCTTATCCCGGGGATGCTTTTATTCTCTTAAGGCAATACCGCACAACCCCTGTGCGTCAGATGCGACGTCCAGATTTTCGTCAGATTGCCTAAATTCGACGCAGGTTTGCAAGCGAAGTTCACTTCGCTTTACGCAACGTCAAGGAGAATTTGGGTAATATGACGGAAAGC
>JAFXRI010000088.1 GCA_017526445.1 Ruminococcus sp.
AATGCTGAATGTAAATAAATTATTAAAATTGGCTTTGTACTATTGATTTCTATTTCCGTTGGTGATATAGTAATAAAGCTGTATGAAACAGCAAGTAATACCGGGAAAGCATTGGGATATAGCCAAGTGGTAAGGCAGAGGGTTTTGATCCCTCCATTCCGCTGGTTCGAGTCCAGCTATCCCAGCCATTACTTTCCCGGAGTATTGGGGTATAGCCAAGCGGTAAGGCACCGGATTCTGATTCCGGCATTTCAAAGGTTCGAATCCTTTTACCCCAGCCATATCCGATACCGCTCTTTGCAGAGATGCAGAGGGCGGTCTTTTTTTGCCCTTGAACGGTCATGCTTGCATTTTGGCGGATGATATGGTACAATATTACAGGGTGATCGTATGGATATAGTTTATATTCTTATAGGTGCAGCTGTTATCCTGCTTCTGTTTGTGATTATATATAAGCTTTTTGCTGCGGGGAGCGATCCGGCTAAGGAGATGATGCGCCGTCTCGCCGATCAGATCAGTGAGAATAATTCGACTCTCAGACAGGAAGTTGGGCAGAATGTTCAGATCAGCGTCAAGAATCTCGGAGAAATGCTCGGCGCAAATCAGAAAGCTTCACAGGACGCCCAGTCCGCAAGGATAGACGATATGAACAAGAGCCTTACCTATCAGCTGAGGATCCTTGAACAGCGCTTTGCCTCACTTGAGCAGAATAATGAGCTGAAGCTCGATGCGATGCGAAAGACTATGTCGGATCAGCTCGTCAATATCCGTGAGGATAATAACAGGAAGCTCGATTCTATCCGGCAGACTGTTGACGAAAAGCTCGAAAACAAGATGAATGAATCCTTCAGGCTCGTCAGCGAAAGGCTCGAACAGGTGTATAAGGGCCTTGGCGAGATGCAGTCTATCGCTTCGGGAGTCGGTGATCTCAAAAAGGTGCTCTCCAATGTGAAGACGAGGGGCATCCTCGGCGAGATACAGCTCGGTGCGATCCTTGCGGAGATACTTGCTCCGGATCAGTACGATACCGACATAGCCGTCATACCCAGAAGCCAGAACAGAGTAGAGTTTGCAGTAAAGCTGCCGGGCGGCGACGGCGAGAGCACCGTTTATCTTCCGATAGATTCCAAATTCCCGGGTGATACCTTTGCCGCTTTGCAGGATGCCTATGATCTCGGCGATCCTGATGCCGTCGCTTCGGCCAAGAAAACTCTTGCCGAGGTCATCAGGAAATGCGCCAAGGACATCAGGGAAAAGTATATATCTCCCCCTTATACGACCAACTTCGGGATAATGTTCCTGCCCTTCGAGGGGCTTTACGCTGAGGTCGTAAACAGCGGCCTTGTCGAACAGCTCCAGAACGACTATAACGTGAATGTGGCCGGTCCTTCAACTATGGCTGCGCTGCTCAATTCACTGCAGATGGGTTTCCGTACTCTTGCGATACAGAAACGCTCTAATGAGGTGTGGGAGCTCCTCGGTGCCGTTAAGACAGAGTTCGGCACCTTTGCCAAGGCTCTTGAGGAAACACAGAAGCATATCCGCAAGGTCGATGATGACCTTGAAAACCTTGTGGGCGTGCGTACAAGGATGATGAACAGAAAACTGTCTAAGATCGAGGCCGTCCCCGAGGCCGTTGATACATCAAAACTGCTCGACAGCTCTTTTGACTGATATTTTCTTTTGTGACAGCCGGCCGTTGTGTCAAATTGCACAAATCACGCTTGCAATTTTCGGCACTAATCTACGCGGAAACAGTTGACAAACATATCTATAAAGTGGTATTATATTTATAATATGTTTTAACTAAATAATAGCTTTTTATTGGCTTGATGAAGGTCAAGCAGTTTTGTTTCCTGCACCGATCTCAGCTGTAAGGGAGGGATACTATGGACGGAGTTCTTTGCTCAACAAACTTTCAGAAGTTTTTCAGCCGCATTATAAATGAAGCCGAGACTATCTCTGATCTTGTTACGATCATGAGAGAGTCTGTACATCTGATCGCCGGCGAGATCTGTTTGGGCAGACTCGATTTTGAAGTCGATTCAAGAGACGCTCTTGATGAGCTGGGCATCGGCACGAGGAACTATACTGTATTTACTGAAGATTATTATAATTCCGCCTATAAGCTTGAAAAGCCCTTCAAGACACACGATAACGGGATGATCAAGATCACTCTCTTTCCGACCAGCGGCCATGTGTGGAATGAGGCCGAGGAGGAAACAGTCAATTTCCTGATCCAGACTCTGTTCGTTATATGCGCGAAAACGAGAGTTTTCAATGAGGTGCATAATCTTGCAACTATGGATCAGCTGACCGGCGTGCTCAACCGGCAGGGCTTCGCAAGATTTTGTGAGAGCAATCTGCTCAACGGAAAGATCGGCGGACATACCGCTGTGTTTATGAATATCAGGAATTTCAAGTTCATAAACCAGAATGTAGGTACCCGTTCGGGTGATAAGATACTTAAAGCCTATGCCAAAAAGCTTGTGGAGCTTTCAAAGGGCGGAACTGTCGCACGTATCGGCGGCGACAATTTCCTTGTTCTCGTTGAGAATGATTACTGTGAGGAGTTTATTGAGGCTACAGCCAATATCCCGATCTCCCTCGGAGATTTTGTCAGATTTGACTTGACGGCAAAGCTGGGCGTTTACAAGGTCGGAATGATAGACACTATGAATGATATACTCAACTGTGCATCTATCGCCTATGCCGCTGCCAAACAGTCCCTTAGCGAGAGATATGTGTACTTTACTCCTGAGATATATCTTCGTGCCACTACCGAGAATGAGATAACTGCTATTTTCCCCGAGGCACTGAAAAATAAAGAGTTCAAGGTATATTTTCAGCCGAAGGTCAGGATGGATACCGGAAGGCTCTGCGGATGCGAGGCTCTTGTCCGGTGGAACCGCGGGGATTACGTTGTCCCCCCGAATGATTTTGTTCCCGTGCTTGAACGGGGAGGGGCGATCTGCGATCTCGACTTCTATATGCTCGAAGAAACCTGCCGATGCATACGCTACTGGCTGGATAATTCGATCAGGCCGGTAAGAGTGTCGGTCAACTTTTCTAAGATACATCTCCATAATAAACGGCTGTCGGACGATATCCATGATGTACTCAAAAGGTATGACATCCCGACGAAATATATCGAGATAGAACTTACCGAGACCTCCTGCCACGAGGATTACAACGCTATGCTTTCATTCATCAAGGAGATGCGAAGCCGTGGGTTCGGTATCTCGATAGATGATTTCGGGACAGGCTATTCGTCGCTCAATATGCTGAAGGATATCCGTGTGGATATTATCAAGCTCGATAAATCATTCGTGGATTCTATCGAAGAGAACGGCGAAAATGCGAGGATAGTTATACGCAATATAGTCAACACGATCGTTGAGCTTGGTATGGAAGTTATCGCAGAAGGTGTTGAAAAACTCAGCCAGGTCAACTTCCTTGAAGAGATAGGGTGCGAGATGGCGCAGGGCTTCCGCTTCGGCAAACCTATGGAAGCCGGCCGCTTTACCAACGAGCTCATATCTGATATGGGCGGTGTATTATCAGTTTGATGTCACCAATACTTATGTGTATTGTGATATGCTTTATAGAATTATGAAAGGACGGCGGTACCGGACACGGTGCCGCCGTTTAGCTTTGGGACGGTGTGTTTAGGCAACACCGCACAACCCGCGGCTTGCGCCTCTGCACATCATCTGCTTGCATATTTTCTGTCATAGCACACAAATTTTCCTTGCCGGGCGAAAAGCGAATTGGTCTTCGCTCGCCCGCCTGCGTCAAATTTATGCACTCTGACGAAAAATCTCAGCTCAATTTTATTGAGCTTGCGCGCGATCTGACGCACAGGGGTTGTGCGGTATTGCCTAAACGGAGGTAAGAAAAATGAACGACTGCTTATTCTGTAAGATCATCAAGGGAGAGATCCCTTCGGACAAGGTCTATGAGGACGAGCTCTGCTATGCTTTCAAGGACATAGCTCCCACTGCTCCAACTCATATCCTCGTGATACCTAAGAAGCATATCTCCAGACTTGACGAGGTAACACCGGAGAACAGCGCAGTTATCGCGCATATCTATGAGGTCATAGCTAAACTGTCCAAAGATCTGGACTTGAAGGACGGCTTCCGCGTAGTTACCAACTGCGGCGAGAGCGCCGGACAGAGCGTTTTCCACATCCACTTCCACCTGCTGGCGGGAAGACCTTTTGCCTGGCCGGCCGGCTGATAAATGACACGCAAGGCAGCATGGTGCGGGCTGCCGTTCCTTGCAGGGACGGCACTGTGGTGCGCCTTCGGGAAAAGCTTTAGCGTGCTTGTGATCTGTATAGCAGTCATAAGTGCGCTCGGAGCATTTATATTCAGGGAATACCGGGTGTACGCCGCCGCAGTGGGAGCGTCCGTGATCTGCGGGCTTCTGGCAGGAAAGGCGTATGCCCTTCTTCGTATAGAGCCTGCGCTGGCTCTTGACGGAAAGACCGTCACTGCAGAGGGGACCGTAAAGGACTGCCGCATTATCAGCGGCGGAAAGTGTATGCTGACCGTCGAGGGGGAGGCCGAAGGGACCGCAGTCACCTTTATAGCTTTCGCTGAGGGCAGCTTTGAGCCCTATATTACCGCTGAGGTCTCGGGAACGCTGAAAGCTCTTGAGAATACGCCCTCTTTCCCGTCGGAGAGCTACTATCTGCCTAAGGGGATCTGTTTGCAGATGTCTGATGCCGAGGTAAGGGAGACCGGGCGCTCGGCAAACTTTATTATGCGGGGAGTCACGGCGCTGCGCGACTACACGGCAAAATGCCTGACAGCTTATATGGACGCAGACAGCGCTGCTTTTGCAGAGGCTGCCTTCTGCGGAGACAAGTCAGATCTGAACGAGGTCACCAAGGCTGAGTTTTACCGGGCAGGGATAGGACACCTGTTCGCACTTTCGGGAACGCACCTTGCGGTGACGGTCATGATTTTGAGTACGATTTTCAGGACAGTTATCCGCAGGCGCCGCGCAGCTTCGGTACTGCTCGGGATCACTGTGCTGCTGTTTACGGCCTTCGGAGGGTTTTCGCCTTCGCTGGTAAGGGCCGGGATAATGGCTTTGCTGATATGCTGCTCGCAGCTTGCAGGCAGGAGGACCGATGTGCTGAATTCGCTGGGACTGTGTGCTGCCGTGATGTGCGGGGCAAATCCTTATGCCTGCTGTTCGGCCTCGTTTATATGTTCGTTCACCTGCTGTTTTGCGCTGGGAACGGCTGTGCCTAAGCTTACGGCGCTGATAAAGCAGAGGGGCCTGGCAGGTGCGCTGCTGAGAGCTTTGGCTGCCTCGGCAGTGATAACGGTATTCATTATGCCTGTGGGCGGAGTGCTGTTCAACGAGGTCTCGCTCATAGCGCCCTTAACGAGCCTGTTGACGATACCGCTTTTCACAGCGGCTATGGTGCTGACGGTGCTTGCTATGCTCATGGGCGGAACGGTGCTTCCGGCGCAGCTGCTGCTGAGGCTCGCTGACAGGCTTATAAAGCTGATACTATGGCTCGCTGAGAAGCTGAGCTCCTTCGGGGCTTCGGCTGTCGGATGCAGAAGGCTATGGCTGATAATCGGCGGAGCGGTCCTTCTGGGAGCCGGGCTGTTCCTTGCGGTAAGGCGCGGGAGAGCCGCTGTGTTCGCAGTCTCGTCGGTATGCGTTTTCAGCCTTATGTGGGGAGTGCAGTCGGCGGCGAATTTCATCGTCAGGGACGAGGTCAGAGTAAAGGTATTCTCTGACGGGAGGGGCTGCTGTGCGGTGATCTCCTGCGGAGGGAGCTGTTCGCTGATCGACATAGGGGCTAAGGGCTCCTTCGGGTATTCTGTGCAGCAGTATCTTTCCTATAACGGGATACGCCGCTGCAGGACAGCTTTTGTGATGCAGGATCTGGGGGCTTCGGTCTATCGTGGCGGCTTTTTGCCTGCATTCGAGGATATTCGTACCGAGTACGGCAGTTTCAGTGAGCCCTTTTCCGTAGGTATGACCGCTGATATGGGCTCGTACACGGTCAGTCGGACTGCTGATGGATATTACGTAAGCGCTTTCGGGGAGACAGTCTCGCTGAGTGCGAAACGTATCGGTCTTAGCGGGGGAAGATACATCCCCGCGGAAGAGATGAAAAAGTACCCCGAGCTTACACTCGGATGACAACGGAAAGGAGCATCGGAGATGCAGTTATCCTCAAGTGCTGACATTCTGAAAAAACTGCGGTCGGACGGCCCGGAGAGGGTATATTACCTTTACGGGCGGGACGTGGGAGCTTTGGAGAGCTTTGCGAAGGCTCTGACAGGAAAGATCTGCCCCAAGGCTGACCGCATCATGAACTATCACCGCTTTGACGGCAGCAAGCTGGACGTGCCGGCATTTCATGACGCCTGCGAGATGCTGCCGATGTTCGCCCAGAGGGTGCTGGTGGCGGTGAACGACCTTAATATGGACTCGGTGAACAAGTCTGACAGTGAGCTGATATACAAGACTATCGGTGATCTGCCGGAGACGACCACGGTGGTGATCTACTCCACGGCAGCGGAGCTTTACAAGAACAAGCGCTCGCTGACCGACAAGAACAAGCGTCTGGCGGACCTCTGCGCCAAGCAGGGGATAAGCTTTGAGTTCGCCTTCAAGCGGGCATACGATCTGGCCAAGAGCATAATCACGGCCTTTGAGAAGGAGGGGTGCTCGATAAGCAAGTTCGACGCGGAGTATCTGGCGGAGCAATGCCTGTGCGAGACCTCGGCGGTGAAGCAGGAGATCGCCAAGCTGTCGGCCTACGCGGCGGGCAGGCAGGTGACACGGGCGGACATAGACGCTTTATGCATAAAGAAAGTAGAGTCGGACGGTTTTGCTTTGGCGATAAACATACTTCGGCAGAACCCGGCATTCGTATTCGGACGCATCCGTGAGCTGGCGGAGCAGAATTACGAAGCCTTTGCGATACTGAGCACCATAAGTATGTCGCTGAACGATCTGTACCGGGCGAGGCTGGCGCTGTCCTCGGGGAAGACTCAGGCGGCGGTGACTGCTGATTTCAAGTACCCGAAGAACCGTGAGTTCGTGGTAAAGAACTCCATGAACGAGATACAGAACATTTCGGATATGAGGATCAGGAAGGTGATCGGTATCCTTTCCGACACGGATCTGAGGCTCAAGACGGTTTCAGGCGGCAGGCAGGCGGATCTGCTGACCTTAGAGGAGGCTGCTGCAAAGGCGATGACTATTCGCGGGTGAATTTTTTTATCCTTATATGCTTTTACAGCACACCCCTTTCACTTACAGCGGAAAAGGGCCGAAAAGTTGCATACAAAATATGCAACTTAAATTAAATATGTCTAAGTTAAAAGAAAAATCGTGATACTGCACAATTCCAGCGCGGCCGGATAGTGCGGTATCACGATATTTTTGTAAATATATGGAAATCATGCAATAAGGGGTATCAGGATAATATATTTATATCCGGGGACGAAAAAAGCCGCGCTGCCAAGCAGCGCGGCATGATTTTCAGTTTGATCTGTCAGGGAAGATCAGGCATTATTTGCCGAGTCTCTCCTCGATCTTGTCAAGCTCCTTATACAGTGCATCGGGGATATTGCCGCCCTTTGCCTTGATGTCCTCGTCATAGTAACGGCGCATCTCTTTGATCTCAGCGGTCCAGAGATCCTTGTCAACTGCGAGCAGTTCCTTCATCCTGTCGAGAGAAACCTCGTCCTCGATACCCTCGCGGTTGATATCCTCGGGCTTGGGCAGGTAGCCGATAGGTGTTTCAACGGCATCAACTGTGCCCTCGCAGCGCTTGATGATCCAGTCAAGGACTCTCATATTATCGCCGAAGCCGGGCCACATAAAGTTGCCCTCAGCATCCTTCTTGAACCAGTTGACGTTGAAGATCTTGGGAGCCTTATCGCCGAGCTTCTCGCCCATTTCGAGCCAGTGAGCCCAGTAGTCGCCTACGTTATAGCCGATGAAGGGCTTCATAGCCATAGGATCGTGACGGAGCACGCCTACTGCACCGGCAGCGGCTGCAGTAGTTTCGGAGGAAACTGCGGAGCCTACATATGTACCGTGTACCCAGTCGAAGGACTGATATACCAGCGGAGTGGTCTTTTCACGTCTGCCGCCGAAGATCATAGCCATTACGGGAACGCCCTCGGGGTTATTGAACTCAGGCGATACGCAGGGGCAGTTCTCTGCGGGAGCGGTAAATCTGGAGTTGGGGTGAGCCAGCTTCTCGCCGCCGGCAACGTACTCGGGGCCGTTTACATGGGCGCCCTTCCACTCCTCGGCATTGACGGGAGGATTCTTGTCGAGGCCTTCCCACCAGGGAGTCATATTATCGAGGTTGATAGCAACGTTTGTGAAGATAGCATTCTTCTTTGTGGAAGCAAGTGCGTTATAGTTGGACTTTGCATTGGTTCCGGGAGCAACGCCGAAGAAGCCGTTTTCGGGGTTGATGGCATAAAGTCTGCCGTCGGGGCCGGGCTTCATCCAGGCGATATCGTCGCCGACTGTCCATACCTTATAGCCCTGCTCGGTATAGAACTTAGGCGGGATGAGCATTGCCAGGTTGGTCTTTCCGCAGGCGGAGGGGAATGCGGCGGTGATATACTTTACCTCACCGTCGGGCTTCTCAACGCCGAGGATGAGCATATGCTCGGCCATCCAGCCCTCGTTCTTGCCCTGGAAGGAAGCGATACGCAGAGCGAAGCACTTCTTGCCCAGCAGAACGTTTCCGCCGTAAGCGGAGTTGATGGAGCAGATCCAGTTTTTCTCGGGGAACTGAACGATATATCTCTTCTCGGGATCAACGTCAGCCTTGGAGTGGAGACCTCTTACAAAATCGTCGGAGGTATCGCCCAGGTTCTCGAAGGCCTTCTCGCCCATACGGGTCATGATGTCCATATTAAGTACGACATAGATGGAGTCGGTGACCTCGACGCCCACCTTAGCGAGGGGCGAGCCGATGGGGCCCATGGAATAGGGGATAACGTACATGGTCCTGCCCTTCATTACGCCGTTATACATAGGCTCGAGCATATTCCACATATCATCGGGATCCATCCAGTTATTGGTAGGGCCTGCGCCCTCCTTGGTCTTGGTGCAGATGAATGTTCTGTCCTCAACACGGGCAACGTCGTTGGGAGCAGTTCTGTGATAGAGACAGCCGGGATACTCGTCCTGGTTCATCAGAATCATCTCGCCGGTGCTGAGAGCCTCATCCCTCAGCTGCTGAAGCTGCTCATCGGAACCGTCTATCCACACGACCTTATCAGGCTGTGTAAGAGCGATCATTTCGTCAACCCATTTGTTGACATTAGGGTTCTTGGTTAAACTTGCCATAAAATAGCTCCTCTCAAAAAGTGGCAGTAGAAATCACACGGGGGCGGCACGGCGGTATGCGTCTGCCTTATCCCGCAAATTTCCCTATTATTCATTATACCCCAAACATCCTTTTTTGTCAACCTGTATTTTGCAGGGAAATGCAACAAGTCCTGCATTTTTATGACAGGATCAGAGCAGGCTGGTACCCTCGCCCATAACGGGTATCTCGACGGCGGAGGCGTCCTCGAGGCGGAATACCATCATTTTATTGCCGGTCTGCTCATTATAGATGTTTTTAAGGTCCGGCATAAGGCTGAGGGCATATTCGACGTACTTGGGATCGTCCGTAAATACGGCTTTGCCGGTATATCTCAGCCAATGGCCGTCGGGCTTGCAGGCGGCTATCTCAGTTTTGGGGTTAGCTGAGAGCTGCTTATAGACCTCCTTGAAATCGCCGATGCCGAACCAAACGGAGCCGTCCAGCTCGAAATGCAGGCCGAGGGGTCTCAGCTTAGGCTGGTCGCCGTCCGCGGTGGCGAGAAAGAATGTTCCTGTCTCGTTAAGAAAATCGTTTACCTTGCTCATATGAATACCTCCTTGTTTTAGGCAACACCGCACAACCCGCGGCTTGCGCCTCTGCACGTCATCTGCTTGCATATTTCCCGTCATAGCACACAAATTTTCCTTGCCGGGCGAAAAGCGAATTGGTCTTCGCTCGCCCGCCTGCGTCAAATTTATGCAC
>JAFXRI010000014.1 GCA_017526445.1 Ruminococcus sp.
ACATTTATCTCAGCATGGGTCTGAAAGAAGAAAAGACCCGCAACAGGGTCATGGCGACAGTCGGTGACAACATCCGCAGACAGTACGAGCCGCTGCTCTGAAACCCCAACCGGTATAAACAACAGGGTACTCACAAATACTGTGGGTACCCTGCCGCTGTATTCGTTAGCTATTTGCTGTCAGTCCTTCCTGCGCTTCACTGCAAGGAGCATAGTTTTTTAAAAGCAGTTTTACCCGACAGCTACCTCGCCAGATGTCTCTCCGGTGAATGCTCCGCCGTCAAGTACATTGACCGCAACGGAGCTGATGTCGTCCGCAGTTACGCTGTCGAAAATGCTGTCGCCCGAGATGTTCAGCGAGAGGTTTCCGCCGTTGGAACCGTCCTTGCCCCAGCGCCCCGTCGCGGCATTGACGAGCTGACCGTTTGAGCATTCAAGAGTGTTGCCGCCGTTGAGATTGATAACCGAGGTGGTGTTTGTGATGTAGAACATCGGGCCTTCGGTGCCGTTGCGGATTGTCGTTCCTGTCATAGTAAGCTCGGAGCAGCTTGCAGTCGCGTCGCTGTCGGCAGCGTCGCCTGACATACTCTGATAGAGCATTACGCCGTTGTTGCCTCCGCTGACAGTAAAGTCACAGTTGGTCATCGTGATAGAATTCTTGCCCTCGATGACCGCCGCCTGTGCGCCTGTCGATACTCCGATGACGTTCTCGACCTTGATATCGCCCGTCGAGTAGATGCAGGGGCTGCCATCGCCGGAGCATTGAACTTTGGAGTTCGTTACGGTCACATATCCGCCGCCCCTGTCGGTTGCGATAGGTGCGCAGTGTGCGCCGCTTGTGGTGATGTCAACGTGATCTGCATTGATCGTGCCCTCGTAGGTCGCATACACGCCCCGGGAGGAATTTCCGGTGGTGGTTATCTTAACATTGGATACGTTAGCCGTAGCGTTTGCCGTGGAGAATACTGCGTTGGCTCCGCTGCAATCGGATGTGATAGTGCAGTCGGTGATCTCCGCCGAGCTGCCCTCACCCACAACGAGTATCACGGAATTGATGCCGTAAAAATTGTAGTCATCCGATACATCCGAGGTGCGCTTGCTGTCATTGGTCGAAGCGTTGCCCGTCTTTACGATCTCGGCATTGGAGATCTTCAGCGAACCGCCGTTGATAACAAGGAACACATTCTGATCGCTCTCCGATGAAGTGTAAGTCCCACCTGTAATGACCGCATCAACGCCGTCGATGATGTAGGCACCGCTGAGATCAATGCTCTTGTTGCCGATCTTCACAGTTGCACTTCCGGAGGTCAGCGACGTATTATCGGCGCTGGCTTCGAGTATCTGGATATCGGAGACGCCTGCGGAGATCTCTGCCGATGCTTTCTCGGCTTCGCTATCGTCCGGTTCAGATGTTTCAGTTTCGGACGGTTCGGAAGCATTTGCCGCTGTTGTAGTTTCTGCGGTGCTGCTGTCATCGGTTTGAGCTTCGGTCACAGCCGCTGAGGATGTATCAGCCGCAGAAGAACTTTGTCCGCTGCTGTCAGAGCTTCCGCAGGATGCCAGTGAGAGCATTGTGATGACCGCTACAGTTATGATAAATCTCTTGGTATTGTTTTTCATAAGAAAGACCTCCTTTTCAAGTCTATGGTCATATTATACACCGCCGACCTTAAAGGGACTTAAAGTGTATGTGATAGCTGTGCGAAAATATGACCGCCGGATTTAAACGGCGGGTTTGATTGACTTTTCCCTGGTGCTCTGATATAATATAGGAGATCGATCAGTGACCGAAGGGAGTAATATTATGTGGAAAGATCTTTCAAAGCACTGGCAGGCTGCTTTTGAAGAAGCGTGGATCGCATTTGGAAACTATAGTTTGATTTCAACAATATTTAGGAGTGATAAAAATGTGGAATGAAGTATCTGATATATGGAAAACAGCTTTTAATGAGGCTTGGACAGCTTTCATCTTGGGAAGTACACCTATAGGGGCAGTCATTTGTGATGAGGAGGGAAAGATCATCTTATCCGACCGTAACCGTAATAATGAAGTTCATACGATAAACAAAAAGATCGCCCATGCAGAGAGTAATATATTAAAGTCTCTGGATACTTCTGTGTATGACCCAAAAACTCTTACTCTGTATTCCACAATGGAACCCTGCCCTATGTGTATGGGAACGATACTTATGGCGAATATCCAAAAGATACGCTATGCAGCAGCAGATCCTCATTGCGGAATGACACACCTTCTCAAAATAGATCCCTATTATTCTTCCAAAAAAGTTTCCTGCACTTATGAAGGAAAATCACTGGAACAGTTTCAGATCACAATTCAGTCATATTATGAGTTAAGATATATAGAGCAGGGGGCGGACGGTAATGTGTTAGAAAAGTTTACAGAGCTTTGCCCTTCAGCAACAGAGACTGCAAAGGTATTATACAGGACAAAGTGGCTTGATAAAGCTGCGAAAGCAGGAACAGACATAGGCGAGGTCTTTGATCATATCCAAAGCCTGCTGTAATATCGCAAGGAACTCTTTATTCCGGCTTCCTTTTTAGATCATACATCAAATGATTATTTGTCAATGCGTATCAGGCTTCAAAGCGTGGCATACATCTGAAATGCGAGCTGCTCGGCAGCGGCAGGATTGCGATAAGCGGTGAGGCGGTTTTCAGGCTCGTTCTTTGTCTAGGTAGCGTAGAAGCTCATATCGTCAGCGAAAACGAGATCATGAACGATGCCCCGACAGTCATCCCCGAGGAGCCCGCAGACACCTCTGCTCCCGACAGCTTGACAACCGATAGTTCCGCAGCCGCAGCTGCAACAGAAAGCCAGTCCTCCGACAGCTCCGAAAAGGAGGCCAAGGACGCAGGTTCTGTTGTCGGCACAGGCACAATGGTCGCTTCCTGCGTGGGCTCGGCGGCACTCGGTGCGCTGATATGCTTCTGCATTGTCCGCAGGAAAAAGGGAGATAATGTTGCGGCGTAAGAGCTGAACCTGCCTTATAAGTATTCAAGACTTCCTAAATAAATAATTCAACG
>JAFXRI010000089.1 GCA_017526445.1 Ruminococcus sp.
AACCGGTGTCTTGATCGTAGCAGATATAGTTGTAAGAGTCGTTATGTAAGAAAACAGTAAATAAACGGAACTAAAAGGAGAATTATCCATAAAAATAAATGCCGAAATTCATAAGTACTGAACGAAAGGACGTGGACCCGATGGGTAAGTGAGCATATCACCCTATGAACTGAAATGACAATAAAGAAAGGAAGTGGAGCCTATAGGTATGCGTAACTTTATAACAGTAAGAAAAACAGCAGGATGAAAGGATGTGTACCCAATGGGCCGTACAGCATAAAAACGGAAAAAGTAAGGAACACCCCGGGAACGGAGCAGGAAGCTCTGATCCCGGGGTGTTCGTTTGGGTGCTCAGTCGGGCCGGTCAGACGATCTTCACGCTCTGACTGCCCATTTCGATGAAGCGGGTATTAAGTGTATCGTAGTCAAAAGAGGTGAGTCCGGCCATAGAGTCTGATACATAGATCAGTCCATTGTCCGTATCGTAGCCGGTGAGCACCACACAATGCTCATTGGCTCTCCACTGAACGGTGTCGCCGGAGGGAGTGATCCAGGTGGTCGTAAGACGGCTCGGCAGGAGGCCGTTACTGGTTATCCAGATAAGCACCGGGATGTCATTGTCTATATATGTACTCAGAAGTGTGTCCAGATCGGTGCCGCTGGTATCCGAGGCTTTCTTTTCGCTGCCGTTTGCGGCGAGGTATTTGTTCGCCGTTGTGACGATGCAGGGGGCGTAGCAGCCGTAGGAGTTTTTGTCTTCAGGGTCTCCGGCAAAGGTGGTCCTGAAATCTGCGCCGTAGAGCTTGCCGTCTTTGTAATGGAAGGGTTCCTTGGGGAGATACTCCCTCGCAAGGGTGAGCTTGTCCGCATTGAAGCCGTGATAGTTCAGCAGCATGGTCAGCGCCGTGATCTCGCAGCCTGTGGGGAGCTCGGGGTTCTGTAAAACGCAATTGACGTTAATGCGCTTGGAGCCTGATCTTTCCGGCTCTTTCCCGGTCTCTTTTTCGGTCTGAACTTCGGCGGAGGTCGTCTCGGAAGATGTTGTGGTCTGCTTCGTTGTGGTAGTCGTTTGCTCTGTAGTAGTCGTCTGTTCTGTGGCAGTAGTTGTCTGCTCTGTTGTAGTGGTCTGCTCAGTTGTGGCAGTTGTTTGCTCTGTGGTGGTAGTGGTCTGCTCAGTTGTGGTAGTTGTCTGTTCTGTGGCAGTAGTGGTCAGCTCCGTGGCCGGCGTTTCCTCCGCAGAGGTCGTTTCGGAAGATGTCCCTGTTTGGCTGCTGTAAGCTGAGACAGTCCCGGCCGCGGAGGAGTTTTTCTCTTTGTCTGTTACTGTCACCGCAGCGGACACCTCGCCGGCAGAACTGCTGTCGGGCGTGCTTGCTGCCGATATATCCCCGGCGGCACTGCTTCCGTCCTTATCTCTTGTGACTATGAAGCTCACGGATAAGAATACCGCAGCGCATACAAAAAGCACTGCTAACACTCTGAACAGGATCTTTACTGTTTTGTCGGCCTGTTTCTGACTTATCTTCATATGTTTTCTCCTTCTGATATCCAATGAACAGCAGATCTGTGATTAATTATACCACATATCGCGGATTTTTCAATCAACGAAATGGCAGAATATATGACTGCTATCATCAGATATTTGGTAAATATTGCACTTAAAAAGGAGCTGATGCACAGTGAAAAGCAGCATCAGCTCCTTATATCGGTCTGTTTTTCAGATCCTGTAAACTCCCGTCTGCTCGTCGCCGCGGTAAACCACCCTCGGAACGCGGGAGGTTATCCCGCAGGTGAGTTCATATCCTATCGTCCCCGCAAGGGAAGCGGCTTCGTCAGCCGTGATCTGCTCTCCGCCGTCGTAACCGATGAGAGTCACCGTGTCGTAAGCCTCCGCCTCCGGGATGTCGGTCACGTCTATCATAAACTGATCCATACATATTCTCCCGACGATCTTCGCACGCTTGCCGTGAAGGAGCACCTCACCCTTATTGGACAGCGCTCTCGGCCAGCCGTCTGCATAGCCGCAGGTCACTGTGGCTATACGCATCTGTCTGTCAGCCGTGAAGGTCCTGCCGTAGCTGACGCTCTCTCCTGCTTCGATCGTTTTTATCATAGAGACAGTCGATCTCAGTTCCATCACCGGCGCCAGTGCAAAGGGCAGCGGGTTCGAAGGATCCGGGTACATACCGTAAAGAATGATGCCGAGTCTTGCCAGCGTCGAGCGTTCATCCGGGGCATACACCCCTCCCGCCGAGTTGAGGCAGTGATACTGCGCCAGCTTAACGCCCAGCTTTTCAGCCTCGTCCTTCACTGCGAAGAATTTCTCCGTTTGTGCGGCGGTGTAGGCCTTGTCGCCGGGATCGGCGCTGTCTGCCACGGCATAATGCGTGAACATCCCGTCAAGTATCAGATCATCCAGATCTGAGATGTAGTACAGCGACTTGGCGATCTCCTCCGGAGTCCCCCTCAGCCCTATGCGTGTCATACCCGTGTCAATAGCGGCGTGGCAGCGCAGAGGCTTGCCGAAGCCCACAAGACGTGAGTTTATCTCCTCGGCATACGTCTCGTCGGTAACAGTCTGTATTATGTTGTGTGCTGCCAGGTCGGCAACGTTCTCCGGCGGGGTATATCCGAGAATGAGTATCTCGCCCGATATGCCCATATTCCGGAGCCTAAGCGCCTCGTCAGCGTTGGATACTGCGAACCAGCTCACTCCCAGCTCTTTTTCGAGATACGGACACACAGCCAGATCGGCGTGCCCGTAGCACGAGGCCTTTACCACACACAGGATCTGTGTCCCGGCCCCGAGACAGCCGGCGTAATTGTTCAGGTTCTCCCTGAGCCGGTCGAGATGTATCTCAGCCCAGGTGCGTTTCAGAAAATCCATAAGTTTACTTCCTTTATCAAAAATGATCTGTCATATCATATTATACCACGGCAGCCGTTCCGATTCAACGCAATATTGTAAATTTACTGTGCCGCTGCTCTGTCAGTCTGCCTTGTATCGAAAACTACAAAAGATACCAAAAAGCAACATCGGTTTTTCGGCATTTCGGAGATTGTGTCTCCCCCCCTTGACATTGACAGAAAGCTTAGATATAATATAGGTGTGAGATAAGGGATTTATATTATAAAAATGGGTTTGTCGGGTGACAAACGAGCGAAAGGATCAGAAATATGGAAACATTTGACATTTTCTCAGTGTTTACAATGCTCGGGGGCCTCGCGTTTTTCCTGTACGGTATGAACGTAATGTCCTCCAGCCTCGAAAAGCTCACGGGCGGCAGACTTGAGACCGCTCTGAGAAAAATGACCTCCAACAAGATCAAGAGTCTTCTGTTGGGTATGGGGATTACTATTGCTATACAGTCATCGTCCGCTGTGACCGTAATGCTGGTCGGTCTTGTCAATTCGGGTATCATGCAGCTCGAACAGACCGTCGCAGTCTGTTTCGGTGCCGATATAGGCACTACGCTGACCGCGTGGATACTCAGCTTGTCGGGCATACAGGGCGATAATTTTTTCCTGAAAATGCTGAAGCCTTCTTCCTTCTCGCCGCTGGTGGCTTTGGCAGGCATAATGCTCATAATGCTGGCCAAGAAAAGCAAAAAGAAGGACATCGGCTCGATAATGCTGGGCTTCGCTATCCTGATGACAGGTATGACGCTCATGTCGGGCGCCGTCTCGCCGCTGGCCGAGTCAGAGGGCTTCCGGAATACTCTCGTCGCCTTCAAGAATCCTCTGCTGGGTGTGCTGGTGGGCGCTGCATTTACAGGGATCATCCAGAGCTCTGCCGCTTCTATCGGTATCCTCCAGGCATTTTCCGTTACCGGGTCTATGACTGTGGGAATGGCAGCTCCCCTTATTATGGGACTTAATATCGGTACCTGCGTCACCGCATTGCTCTCCAGCATCGGCGTAAAGAAAAACGCCAAGCGTGTGGCGGCGATACACATACTGATAAAGATTATCGGCGTTCTCGTGCTGCTGCCGCTGACGCTCCTGCTGGAGGCCACTGTCGCAAAGGACTTCTTCGACGAAACGATCAGCCCCGTCGGTATAGCCATAGGACATTCGATCTTCAATATCGTCATAACACTGTTCCTGATGCCCTTTTCCAAGCAGCTCGTCAAGCTCTCCTGTAAGATCGTCAGGGATAAAGATGGTGATGATTCTTCCGATGAGGATGAGCCCAAGCTGGATATGAACCTCTTCAAGATACCCTCTGTCGCTGTCGAGGCCTGCCGCGGTGCAGCCGTCCAGATGGCCAAACATACCGAGGATACTATCTGCGATGCCCTCTATGTGCTGCAGAAGTGGGATGAGAAGCTGGCGGACAAGGTCATCGCAGGCGAACAGCTGATCGATCGCTATGAAGACAAGCTGGGTGCATATCTTGTAAAGATCTCCAAGTCCAGCGTGACATCAGCGGATAACAGAAAGGTCTCCAAGATGATGCATATCATCGGCAATCTGGAGCGTATCTCCGACCACGCTGTGAACCTTATCGAGTCAGCACAGGAGCTGAAAGAAAAAGATTATCACTTCTCTGAGTACGGAAGCCTTGAAATGAATGTTATCTGTGCTGCCATCGACGAGAATATCCATACCGCCATAAGAGCCTATATCGACGACGACCTGTCTCTTGCACACCGTGTCGAGCCGCTGGAGGAGGTTGTGGACAATCTCATAATCGAGCTGAAGAACCGTCATATCGACCGTCTCCAGGCAGGCGAGTGTACTGTCGAGCTGGGATATGTTTTCCAGGATATCCTTATAAACCTTGAGCGTATCTCAGACCATTGCTCCAATATTGCCGGCTGTCTCATTGAGATCGACGAGAAGACTGAGATCCATGAGTACTGGAACGATGTCAAGCAGAATGACGAGCAATTCCGTGCTCTTTATAAGGAGTTCACTACCTCCTACTTTGCTATGCTGCCCAAGCTTGAAGGACAGTCACAGCAGGCGTAAGAACATCAGGGATAAAATAACACCGCTTTGCAGCCTCCGCAGAGGCCGTAAAGCGGTGTTTGTCCCATAAGGCTCCCCCGTCCCCGAAGAACGGGAGCGGGGGAGAGCTGGATATCATTTCGTGGTTTTCAGAGTCCATTTCATCGGAGCTATGCGCTTGGACTTGGTATTGTCCAGCTTCCAGTTCATAAGACTGGTGCTCGGATCGAAATAGCGGTAATCTGTCTTGGCTTTGGCCTTGTTCACGCTGAACCCGGAAGTCGAGTTCTTCTGAACGATCGTTGTCACCGAGTGGTGATCCCGCTCAAAGTCAAGTATCTGCTTGGCCGTGATTATCTCCGAATCGCAGACGTTGTATATGCCGTCGTATCTTCCCGAGGGTACCGAGATTATTCCCTTGATAAAATCGAGCAGATTATACAGACAGCAGAAGCTGAACCCGTAGGAACCGTCATTGATAAGGAAAGCCACATCCTCCTTGTAGTCATATACCCTGTCTCTGAGGTTCTGAGTGTATTCCGCCGTATAGATCGGCGCCACTCTTGCGATTACCGGCACGCAGTCCGACTTCTTGAAGCCCTTCATCAGCATCTTCTCACTCAGCAATTTCAGGTCAACATAGTTCGAGCTGCCTTTTTCCGAGGTGGTCTCCCTTATAGGCTCACGCCCCTTCTGTATGCCGTAGACCTGCGTGGTCGAGATCAGTATGAAGTTCTTGGCTTCGCTGTTCCCGGCGACCTCGTATATGAATTTGTCCGTCAGTTTTGCTCTTTTGAGCTCGGCATCTGTTATGTACGAGTCCAGGTCATTATCCACAGTGTTGGCCATATGGACGATAGTGTCCAGTTTATTGCCGTTAATAAGATTGGTTATCATCTCCTTGTCCGATGGATCGCATTGAACGAAGGTATAATTCGGATCGGTGCCTATCTGGCCGTTGGGGGTGCTGTCAGTTCCGAACACTCTGTGCTTTTTTGAAAGCAGGGCAGAAGTCAGTTTCATCCCGATAAATCCGCTTGCACCCGTGATGAGTACATTTGCCAAACCCTTTCACTCCTTTCGCTGGCTGCCCCGGCATAGTTATGATGACATTGCTTTGGTCATTTTTGCCGAATGGCTGCATCAGCCGCTTCAAATTCATATACATTATAACACAAAATTTTTATATTGAAAAGACTTTTGTGTACATCTGATGAAAAATTTTATTTTCTTTCTAATTTTACTTGCTTAAATTTGTGAATTGTGTTAAAATCATTATGGAAAACCAGAGCAGGAACCTGCTTGAAACAAACAAATTTAACAATTTTTTACAATTAAAGAGGGATCATAGTTGATATATTCCGAGCTGTTGTTCTTTTTGGGCGTGATGCCCATCACGGTTCTTATGTCGTTTTTAGACAAGAGCACCGAGTATAAAAATCTCATATTGGTGCTGACCTCAGTCGCTTTTGTTAGCTGGGGAAAGCCTTTGTGGTGCCTGCTTATATTTGCTACCGTAATAAGCGAATATTTTATTGGTCTCGGCATAGGGAAGACGCGGATAAACAGTAAGCCCGTATCGTCGCTGCTGCTGGCAGCCGACCTCGGCATCAACGTTTTCGTGTTCCTGCTGCTGGGACATAACGCCCTGTTCTCCCAGGACAGCGCTCTGCATCTCAGAGCCGCCGTCATCCCAATAGGCGCCGCCTGGTACACCGCCAAGGGCTTCTCCTACTGCTTCGATGTATATACCGGACGCTGCAGGGAGGAGAAAAACATCTTCTGCCTGCTGACCTATATGGTGTCCTATCACTTCCTGATGGCAGGTCCCGTGGTGCGCTACGGTGATACCGAGCCCTATATCAGAAAGCGGACCGTTACCGGCAAGTGCGTGAACGACGGCCTTGTGCGGTTCATCGTCGGACTCGGCAAGGGCGTCATACTGGCTCCCGCCTTCGGCAGGATCGCTCAGGCAGGGCTCGAGCATAAGGATACTACCCTCGCAGGAAGCTGGGTGGGTATGTTCGCCTTCTTCGGAGAGTGCTGGTTCAGCTTCACCGCCTTCTGCGATATGGCCAAGGGACTCGGCCTGATGAACGGCTTCAACTACGAGGAAAATTACCGTGACCTCTCTGTCAGCGGTATGCTGGGCGGCCTTGTGAAAAGCGCCAATACCACCCTGATAAAGCTGGTGGAGGATTTCTTTAAGATGTTCACAAAGGGCAATGTCTTCTTCGGAGCCGTGTGTACGCTCTTCGGCTGTGTGATCGTCGCCCTGTGGTACAGCATCAGCAAGCCCTTTGCGATAGTGGGCGCCGCCCTTGGCGCTGTGCTGATGATCGAGCACCTTATCCCGGAAAAGACCAGATCGAAGATCCCCATTGCCGTCAAAGCCGTGTATGTCGGCCTGCTGGCAACTCTTATTATCGGCGGACTTCGCTTTACCGCGCTGGAGGATTACAAGAACTGGCTCCAGTCGCTGTTCGGCGTCGGAAATGACTATATCCTCACCAAGGCACTGAGATCTGCTTTGCTTGAAAATCTGTTTCTTATTATTATAGCGTTTTGCTATGTTTGCGTGCCTGTCAAAAAGCTGATCGCTTCGGGCATCCGTAAGCTCGAGGCTTATTCTGTTACCGCTCTTGCCCTCGTGAGAGTCAGCAAGACCGCGCTTACCGCTCTTCTGCTCGTGATGTGTGTTATCACCCTCGCGGCGCAGAAGGTCTGAAAGGGGGATGTGATATGCTGGAAGAAAAGGCTTTTCTCGTGACCTATGAGGAGGATGCCCCCGATATGCCCGAGGAGTGTCCCGAGAGCGTCGAGGCTCTTGAGGAGCTTAGTTCTGCTTCTCAGGAGGAGAAGTTCACATTCATAAATATCATCGTCCTGTCTATCGTCCTGCTGGCCTGTGCAGCCTATTTCATCGCTATGACCAGCAGCAAGGGCTACGGCGACGAGGGCAATAAGTTCAGCATCGAGCGCCTTGCCAGCGGACAGTTCACCGCCGAGATAAGCAAGCGATACTATTCTACTATCGCCTACCCAGAGGAGATCGCCTCCATATGTGAGAGTATGCAGAGCTTCTACGGATTAGGCGGCAGCAAGAAGTCTTCCGGGACAAAGGACCCCGATATAACGCCTGAGCCCGACGGGGACGGCGGACAGGATGTTCCTGTTGTCACTTCCGACGGCCGCGGCGACCATAAGGAGTCGGAGGTCACTGCGGAAAGCACTAAGGTCTCGGACGATAACGGTGAGCAGACCTCTGCCACCAAAGAGGTCCAGACCTTCTATGATACCGAGTTCGTCCGCACCACGACACAGTCCACATCTCTCGACTTTGATCCCGATAACCCCTATCCCATCACCAGCGAGACCGAGGAGAGTACGACTACCACCACAAATAACGATCCGCCGGATATAGAATCAACAACTACTGCCGAGCGCACATCGCCCACCGAGACTGTCTCCGAGGAGACCGAGACAGTGACTTCGGAGGAAACTGTTACCGAAACCGTCACCGAAAGCACCTCCGAAACTACCGAAAAGACCGAGGAGACATCAAAGGAGACCAAGAAGACTGAGGACGAGTCCTCCGCCAAGGAGACTGACAGTTCGAAGGACGAGAGCAAGGCCGATTCCTCCGAGAAGGACAGTTCCTCCGAGGAGGAAAGCTCCAAAGAGGACAGCTCTGAGGCTGACGACTCCTCCAAGGACGAAAGCTCCGGCTCTGATGACGGTGACGACACCTCGTCGGAGGACGAAACGTGAAGCCGCAGCGCCTCACCAATCCTTTCCCCTTCTCTGACGACAACAAGCGCTATCAGACCTACAGCTGGTATCTGAAAAACAGGTTCGGCGGCAAGGTGTTCAAGGTGCCGCTGAATGTCGATCTGGGCTGTCCCAACCGGGACGGCACCAAGGGCAGCGGGGGCTGCATATTCTGCTCGGCAAAGGCAAGCGGAGACTTCGCCGGCGATCCGTATGAGGATATATCCCGACAGTTCGACGAGATACGGGGTATAATGCATAAAAAATGGCCGGAGGGGAGATACATCCCCTACTTTCAGGCGGGCTCCAATACCTACGGAGATGTAAGTCTGCTCAGGGATCTGTTCGAGCGGGCGCTGACCTTTGAAAACACTGTGGGGCTGGCCATAGCCACCCGCGCCGACTGCATCGACAGGGAAAAGGCCGACCTGCTGGCCGGACTTGCGGAAAAGACTTATCTTACAGTGGAACTGGGGCTGCAGAGCATCTTCGACAAGACAGCACAGCTCTGCAACCGCTGTCATACCTATGAGGACTTTCTGCGGGGGTTCGGCCTGCTGAGGGAACGGGGCATAAATGTGTGCGTGCATATAATAAACGGTCTTCCCGGCGAAACGAGGGAGATGATGCTGCGGACTGCCGAAACTGTCGGACAGCTGGGCGTCCACGCAGTGAAGATACACCTGCTGCATATCCTGCGGGGGACTGTCCTGGCTCAGATGTATGAGCGGGGAGAGTTTGAAGCTATGACTCAGGATGATTACGTTTCGCTGGTCTGCGACCAGATAGAGCGCCTGCCGAAGGAAGTTATTGTAGAACGTGTCACCGGAGACGGCGCCCGGCAGGACCTCATCGCCCCGCTGTGGAGCCTGAAAAAGTTCTGCGTGATGAACAGCATCGATAAGGAGCTGTGCAGGCGCGGTACCTGGCAGGGGAGACTGGCAGATGACGTGCAAAGGCGTTAGCCGCAGGCCGTGCGGTGTTGCCTTAAATGATAATATATGGATAAGGTTTGTCCAAGTATATCCGGAGGGAAAAGTATGAAAAAAAGTATGACACTGAGCTATGAGATAGACGGGGGGCTCTACCTCAATATCACCAACAAGTGCCCCTGCAACTGCACCTTCTGCATACGCAATAACGGCGACGGTGCCTACGGCTCGGATCCGCTGTGGCTGGAGCATCAGCCTTCTGCGGAGGAGATCATCTCAGATCTGAAAAAGAGGGATCTGGACAGCTATAAGCAGATCGTATTCTGCGGCTACGGAGAACCCACCTGCGAGCTTGAGATACTGAAAGCCGTTTCAGCTTATATCAGAAGCGTTACCAAAACACCTGTGCGTATAAATTCCAACGGCCTGTCCGACCTTATCAACGGCCGTGACACTGCTCCCGAATTCAAGGGAGTCTGCGACTGCATCTCTATAAGCCTGAATGCCTCCACAAAAGAGGAATACCATAAGGTCACCCGCCCTTCGTTCAAAACCGACTGCTTCCAGGCTATGCTGGATTTCGCCGAACACGTGAAGAAGTATGTTCCCGACGTGGTGTTCACCGTTGTGGATATAATCGGAGAGGAAGAGATCGAGCGTTCGCGCAGGCTCGCCGAGAGCATTGGCGTGCGTCTCAGAGTAAGGGAGTACATCCCTGAATAATACTACTCAAGGAGAGATAAGAAATGACCAGGCCCTTTCAGGACAAGCTTATAAACATCGAACCGTACACAGCGGGGGAGCAGCCCAAAAGTGCAGATATAATAAAGCTCAATGCCAATGAGAACCCCTATCCGCCCTCACCGGAGGTGCAGAAGGCTATCTCGGGATTCGATGCAGGAGCACTCAGGCTCTACCCGCCGATGGATGCGGCACCTCTGCGCAAGGCGATAGCTGAATATTACGGCATCGGACAGGACAGCGTTTTCGCCGGCAACGGCTCGGATGATGTTCTGGCTGCGGCGTTCAGGGCGTTTTTCAATTCAGACAAGCCCCTGCTCTATCCGGATATAACCTATTCGTTCTATCCCGTGTGGTGTGAGCTGCTGAAAATACCTTATGAGACCGTCCCGGTGGACGAGGGCTTCAATGTCCATGTTGAGGACTTTTTCCGCGAGAACGGGGGAGTCGTGCTGCCCAATCCAAACGCTCCCACGACTATCGGGCTGGGGCTGGATGCGATCGAGGAGCTGGTGAAGCATAACCGTAACAGCATCGTCATCATTGATGAGGCCTACGCTGATTTCAGCGAGGTAAGCTGTGTGCCGCTGATAAAGAAGTACGACAATCTTGTTATCACTCAGACGTTTTCAAAGTCCCGCTCACTGGCGGGGATGAGAGTCGCCTGTGCCATAGCTGATCCCTACCTGATAGGATATCTTGATGCGGTAAAGGACTCGTACAACTCCTACCCTATGGATGCAGTCTCGATACTTGCCGGTGCGGCGGCGATCAGCGACAGGGAGTATTTTGAGCAGGTGAGAAAAAAGATCATAGCCACAAGAGAGCGTGTGACCGTGCAGCTGAGAGAGCTGGGCTTCACCGTACCGGACAGCTCGGCGAACTTCCTTTTTGCATCCCACTGTGAACGCCCGGCCGAGGAGATATTCTCCTATCTGAGGGAGCAGGGCATCTATGTCCGCTTTTTCCGAAAGCCGCGCATCGACAATTATCTGCGCATAACCATCGGCACCGATCAGCAGATGGACAAACTCATCTCAGCACTCAGAAGTTTTCTCGGCTGACAAGGATATCTGAATCTGCTTTACGGCATTTCCTTTTATCGCCGGAAAAGAATAAGACTGCAAAAAAAAGGGAGACCGTATCGGTCTCCCTTAGTTTTTTATACCATTGTGCGTATTGCGTATGAGCAAATGAATTACTCAGCAGCCTCTTCGCCGCCTTCTGCAGCCTCTTCGCCGCCTTCAGCAGCCTGCTCGCCGCCTTCTGCAGCCTGCTCGCCGCCTTCAGCAGCCTGCTCGCCGCCTTCTGCGCCCTGCTCGCCGCCTTCTGCAGCCTGCTCGCCGCCTTCAGCGCCCTGCTCGCCGCCTTCAGCACTCTGCTCGCCGCCTTCAGCAGCCTGCTCGCCGCCGGAGAACTTGGAAACGATATCCTCAACGCTTACGTTGGGGTTGATGCCGAATACAGCGCCCTTGTAGCCGCCCTGAGGAGGATTGATCTCCTGGCCGAGCATTTTTGTGCCGTCGGAATCGCCCATCTCAAGGTCGAAAGCAGTGCCGCCGTCAGGTGTTACGGTGATCTTCTTGCCGTTGATGGCGTATGTGCCCTGCGAAGAACCCTGAAGGCTTACCATATAGAACTTGCCGTCAGCAGTGAATGCGAGCTGGGAAATAACATTCTCAGTGGTCGAACCCAGTTCAGCAGCATAAGCATCCATATCAAGGTTGGAGCCGTCCTCCTTGATCATCTGAGCGGTGACCCAGGTGTTGCCTGTAAGAGTAGCGGTGTCAACTTCAGTGCCGGCATCGCCGCCCTCAGCCTTGCTCTCCTCGGGAGCAGCTGCGCTCTCTGCAGGTGCTGCTGTGCTCTCCTCGGGAGCAGCTGCGCTCTCTGCAGGTTCTGCTGTGCTCTCAGTGGAAGCAGCGGAAGAGGAGCTTGCCTTGCTGCTGGAAGAATCGTTCTTACCGCAGCCTGCGAATGAAATTGTCAGTGCAACAAGTGCGCTGAGAACTACTGCCATCTTTGCATTTTTTCTCATTTTAATTTCCTCCTAAATTGTCTGGTGTACCTGCCGCACCGGCACCCTGTCCGTAAGAAGACACGTCTGCGGAAACTACTGCCTCCACTGTATCTCCGGACGATACAGTCTGCACGGTACTGCGGCATGGACCTGTTGCTTCTGGATCTTTCAGATAGCATTATTATTATATAATATCTGCGTTTTTATGTAAATCTGTAAAATATACAAACTTAATAATGGCACAGCGGAAAAATTGTATATTTATTATAATCACGGCATATAACTGGCAGTATGCCGCGGCTTTCCGTTATAAAGCGCATAAAAGCGAAGAAAAGTATCATCCGGTCGGCGTTTGGAAGAAAAGGCTTGACAGACGGGAGGATATGTTATACAATATATATTGTATAGCTCCCCGGGAAACGGGAACACAATATAGGCATAAGGAGAATGTCAAGATGAAGAATACCGAAAAGACAATGGAAAAGATAGTCGCTCTGTGCAAGGGCAGAGGCTTTGTATATCCCGGCAGCGAGATCTACGGAGGGCTTGCCAACACCTGGGATTACGGTCCCCTGGGCGTGGAGCTGAAAAATAACATCAAGGATGCGTGGAGACAGAAGTTCGTGCGCGAGAACAAGTATAATGTTGGACTGGACTCCGCTATCCTTATGAATCCCCAGACCTGGGTGGCTTCGGGACATCTCGGCGGCTTCTCCGATCCTCTTATGGACTGCCGCGAGTGCAAGACACGTCACCGTGCCGACAATCTCATCGAGGACTTCGACGGCACCAATGTTGCCGGCTGGTCCAACGAGCAAATGATGGACTATATCAAAGAGCACAGCATCCCCTGCCCGAACTGCGGCAAGCACAATTTCACCGACATCAGACAGTTCAACCTGATGTTCAAGACCTTCCAGGGCATCACCGAGGATTCCAAGGCAGAGCTTTATCTGCGCCCCGAGACTGCTCAGGGCATATTCGTTAACTTCGCCAACATCCAGCGCACCACAAGAAAGAAGGTGCCCTTCGGCGTGGCTCAGGTGGGCAAGAGCTTCCGTAACGAGATCACTCCCGGAAACTTCATCTTCCGTGTAAGAGAGTTCGAGCAGATGGAGCTGGAGTTCTTCTGCAAGCCCGGCACAGACCTTGAATGGTTCGATTACTGGAGAAGCTACTGCAAGAATTTCCTGCTTAGCCTTAATATAAAGGAAGAGAATCTCCGCCTGAGAGATCATTCCGCCGAGGAGCTCTGCTTCTATTCCAAGGCGACTACTGACTTTGAGTATCTGTTCCCCTTCGGCTGGGGCGAGCTCTGGGGAGTTGCTGACAGAACAGACTACGACCTCACACAGCATATCAATACCTCCGGCAAGAAGCTGGATTATCTCGATCCCGATACCAACGAGAGGTATGTACCTTATGTTATCGAGCCCTCGCTGGGTGTCGAGAGACTGTTCCTGACTATCGTTACCGAGGCCTACGACGAAGAAGACCTGGGTACTCCCGAGAAGCCGGATGTAAGGACCGTTATGCGCTTCCACCCCGCGCTGGCTCCCTTCAAAGCTGCGGTGCTGCCTCTCTCCAAGAAGCTTGGCGAGAAGGCGGGCGAGCTGTATGACGAGCTCCGCCGTGACTTTATGGTGGATTATGACGAGGCCGGTTCCATCGGTAAGAGATACCGCCGTCAGGACGAGATCGGTACTCCCTTCTGCGTGACTGTTGACTTTGATACTCTTGAGGACGGCTGTGTTACCGTCCGTGACAGAGATACTATGGAGCAGGAGAGAATGAAGATCGAGGACGTTAAGGCGTATATCGCCGGGAAGATCAGACTCTGATCCGAAAAAAAGAACGTATAGGGAAGATCGGGTACCCCTCTGCAAACGCAGGGGAGTACCCGTTTGAGTTGTCCGGGATTCAGGTGCAGAACCTGTGGGCGCCTATGGTTATCACCACCGGACGGGACCAGATGAACTTGTTGGAGGTCTTGGCCGGATTGTAATAGTATATGCACCCGCCGGTGGGGTCCCAGCCGTTGAGGGCATCTCTCGCTGCCCGGTAAGCCGAATCTGAGATAGGCTGGTTGAACTGCCCGTCAACTATCGCCGTGAAGGCGCCGTTCTGATAGATGACTCCTGCCAGGGTGTCGGGGAAGGAGGGATGCTCGATCCTGTTAAGGATGACCGCACCCACGGCGACCTGCCCGGTGTAGGGCTCGCCTCTCGCTTCGGCAGAGATTATCCTCGCCAGAAGATAGATGTTCGCTTCTGTGGCGGCGGGCAGCTGCCCTACGGATATCCCCAGAGCTTTCAGAGTTATCGGCCCGGCGATACCGGTCTGCTGAATACCCTGCTGCTTCTGGAACCGGAGCACAGCCTTGCGGGTCTCCTCGCCGTAATAACCGGTGACTCCGACTTTGAACAGCCCCCGGGCCTTGAGCTCTTCCTGTATAGCCGTGACCTCCTTCCCCCGGGAACCGACCTGGGAAAGGACCTGTTCGCTGCGGCTTCGCCCCAGTGACAGCCCGCCGACGGCAAGTACCATAGAAACCGCCGCTGATATGACTCCCGCTTTTAAAAATGTGTGGATAGATCTTGAGTCCATTTTAATCCCTCCGGTAATGATCGTTTGGTGCTATTATTTGCCGTAAGGGAGCGATTATACATCCTTTCGGAGCGTTTTTTCGACGAGACAGAGCATCTTACTGTGCAACATCACCAAATGCACTAAAAGCACAAGCGGAACGATTAAACACTATGCCGATTTTCCAAATAACATCTTGACATTTTCGTCAGTATGTGATAAAATAATCAAGTCGCCTGACGAGAGAGAATAAAAGATCTGATAAAAAGATTTGAAAAACCTCTTGACAAACGACAAGATCTGTGGTATAATGGTTAGGCACTCCCAATAGGGAGGGACAGCGAATTATCGCAGGAACGGCATCTTGAAAATTGAATAACAACGACGAAACAAAACCCTTGAGAGATTCTTTTGAGGAGACTTAGAAGAATAAAGACGTCGGGTACGACGGAAAAAACATACAGT
>JAFXRI010000090.1 GCA_017526445.1 Ruminococcus sp.
ACGTCATCTGCTTGCCAGCTTTCCGTCATATTACCCAAATTCTCCTTGATTTGCGCCAGCAAACCTGCGTCGAATTTAGGCAATCTGACGAAAATCTGGACATCGCATCTGACGCACAGGGGTTGTGCGGTATTGCCTTAACAATGCATTTTTACCGGGCGTATCCGCGCTCACTGCTGCAAGCTGTTTACGGAGGGATAAGTATGAGAATGCCTCCTGACAGGCAGCAGTATGACCTGTCAGATGTCCGCTTTCGTCCCGGAGTGCCTGATATGATCCCCAGTGTATTTGCTGTTCAATATCCAATTTTATACAATTCCAACAAGAAAAACCACAAAATCTGTTTAAATATTTGACAATAACCTATTGACAAATCGACAAACTTGTGTTATAATTAATTTGCTTAAATATTTAACCTATAAATCAAGGAGGAATCATAATGAGAAAAAAGTTCTTATCAGCATTAACAGCATTCCTTGTGGTGATGTCTATGGCAGGCTGCGGTGATAACAGTTCGTCATCGTCCAAGTCCTCCGATACGTCATCCGGTGACGGGACCTCATCTTCAGCGGAAAAAGAGCCTGCGGCTGAGTCCGGTACTGAGTCTGCCGGCAATCCTGAACCCGGAACGGCCTCTGAGGGTGACGAGAGTACCGGTGAGCCCGATACTCCTGAGAAGACATCCAATACCTTCTCGATGTCCGTAAACGGCTCCGACGGTAAAATGAGGATCACCCGTCCCGCAGATAATACCACTCCTATGGGAGAGAAGGATACATGGACGATCTTCATCTATCTCTGCGGCACCGACCTCGAAAGCGGTCAGGGCTCTGCTACCTCTGATATAGAGCAGATGCTGGCTGCTGAGGGCAGCGATAATGTCAAGTTCGTATTCCAGACCGGCGGTACCTCCAAGTGGGAGAATGACTTCATCGGCACCGATGAAGCTGAGCGCTGGGTAGTCCAGAACGGCGAAAAGACCAAAGTCGGCTCTACCGAGCTGAAGAATATGGGCGAGAGCGATACCTTTGCTGAGTTCCTCAGCTGGGGCGTTTCCGAGTATCCCGCTGAGAAAATGGGTGTCATCTTCTGGGATCACGGCGGCGGATGCATCAGCGGCGCCTGCGTTGACGAGCTGAACGAGGGCGATACACTTACCCTCCCGGAGATCAATACTGCCCTTTCGAGCGTTTATCAGGATATGACCGATAAGTTCGAGTTCATCGGTTTCGACTGCTGCCTTATGGGTACTGCCGAGATCGCTAATGTACTCGCTTCCTATGCAAGATATTTCTACGGCTCTCAGGAGACCGAGCCCGGCACCGGCTGGGATTATACCACCTACGGCACATACCTCGCCCAGAACCCCTCTGCTAACGGAGCTGATCTCGGCAAGGTCATTGTTGACAGCTTCTATGACGAGTGCGCACAGGGCGGTCAGGAGGACGGCGCTACACTTACCGTTGTTGACCTCTCCAAGTTCGACGAGTTCGCAGTAGCCTTCAACGACTTCTGCAAGGGACTTTACGAGTCTGCATCGAACAGCCTTTCCAACGTGGTAAGAGGCGTTTCCAAAGCTGATAACTTCGGCGGCAACAACAAGTCCGAGGGCTATACCAATATGGTGGACGTGGGCGGCATCATTTCTCAGTGCTCACAGTATGCCGACGGCACTGCGGCTCTTGAAGCTCTGAAGAACTGCATCACCTATAACAAGAACGGCTCGAACCATGCCAATGCTTCCGGCCTGTCAGTATATTATCCCCTCAAGGTCGATGATGCCAAGGAGCTCAAGACCTTCTCCAAGATCACTATGAGCCCCTATTACCTCTCGCTGGTAGATATGATCGCCAAGGGTAATGTTGAGGGCGGATACGATAACAGCGCCCTGTTCGACTCCGAGGGCAACTGGGATAACCAGACCGAGACCGAGGGCGAAGATTATTACAACTACGCCGATGAGAAGCAGGACGAGCAGAGCAAGCTCATCACCTTCGAGCAGGAGCCTGCACTGGGCGAGGACGGCAAATTCTCCTTCAAGCTGGATGAGCAGGGCCTTGCCAATACCAACAGCATCTCCGCATTCATCTATATGACCACCGACGGCAATGAGATGGTAGAGCTCGGAGAGACTCTTGATGTTCAGTCCGATTATGACACCGGTGAGTGCACATCCGATTTCGACGGATACTGGTTCGCTCTTCCCGACGGCCAGCAGCTCGCTACATATATCGTTTCCGAAGAGGATGAACGTCATGTTTATACCACACCCGTTTACCTCAACGGCCAGCGCACCAACCTCCGTTTTGTAAAGGAGGCCCTGGGCGTAGAGGTCGAGGGCGCATGGGACGGTATCGGCGAGAACGGTATGGCAGCCCGTGAGGTCAGAAAGCTCCAGCCGGGCGACAAGATCGTTCCTATGTACTTTAACTTTGATATGAACAGCGACGACGAAAACGACGAGGGCAAGGAAGTCAAGGGCAAGGAGTATGAGTGGACCGAGGATTCTGATGTGACCTATGCGTACCTCCCTGCAGCAGATTACTTCTACGGCTTCAGCATTGATGATGTTTACGGCGGACTTTATACCTCCAATATCGTGATGTTCAGTATCGACGATAAGGGCAAGATCTCCTTCCGTGACCTTGAAAACGGTGAAGAAGGCGGCGAAGAAGGCGGCGAGGAAACCGAAGAAGGCGGCGAAGAAGCCGAGGAAGGCACCGAAGAAGGCGGCGAGGAAGAAGCCGGCGAGGGTGCTGAAGAAGAGACCGAAGAAGAGGAATAATGATACAAGGAGCGTGTTATTATGAGCGATGAGAAAAAGACAGCTGCAGAGGAAACTGCCGAAGCTGCTTCGGAAACCAAAAAGAAAAAGTCCCTGCTCAGTGAGAATGCCATAGAGATACTTGTGGCAGTGTTCCTGGGTATCACAGCCCTGCTCACCGCCTGGGCATCCTGGATCGGTTCGCTTCACGGCGGCAATCAGGCTACCAATTATACCAAGAGCAATAACCTTGCCTCCGAGGGAAACTCGGAGTATAACGCCGGGCTCCAGGATTATCTTTCCGACGTTATGGTTTGGAATACCTATAACGAGTACCTGTTTGAAAGAGATATAGCCGAGGCCAACGGCAATGAAGAAGAGGTCAGGCTGATCGAGGAGAAGATCGAGAATTATCTGGCTCAGAACGGCTCCCAGATCCTCCAGGATGCCTTCGAGCAGATGGAGAATGACAGCAGTATCAATTCTCCCTTTGATATCTCCGGTATGACAGATAAGTATTACGAGCACGCTAACGAGCTGCTTGCCGAGTCACAGGAGCTCCTTGAGGAAGGCAAGAAGGACAACGCCAACGGCGACTCCTATAACCTTGTGAACGTGATCTATTCCGTGGTACTGTTCATGCTTGGTATCGTGGGCGTGTTCAGACGCCTGCCCAACCGCGCCGCAGTACTCTGCATCGCAGTTGTCGGTCTTATCGCCACAACGATATATATGGTGACTATACCGATGCCTACCGGATTCTCTTTCAGTAATTTCTTCTGAGATCTTCCTATACTGTGCAAGTAGATCATATATTTGTTTCATCTGTGCTGCGCCCGTCCGCTCTCTGTGGACCGGGCGCGATTTTTTCACGGATACCCTCTTGCAAAATACTGTGCGATATGGTAGAATATGCATAATACATTTTGTCGAAAGGAAAGATAAATATGAATAAAAAGGCCGCAGCACTTCTCTGTGCGCTGATCTTCAGCTTAACTGCCGTGTCCTGTGAGGGGAGTTCTTCATCCGGGGCGGAGACATCCGCTTCTTCCTCTGCATCCGCACAGGCCGACAGCTCCGGATCATCCGGGAACAGCAAATCTGACGCACCTCCCGCAGATAAACCTGAAGCACAGCCTGCCAGATATGTCAGCGGCGCCGGCGAGGTGACTCTCGGTACACAGAGCGGCTTCTATGCCGATGCCTTCGATCTGACTATGTCAGCCTCCGATCCCGACAGCTATATCTTCTATACTACCGACGGCTCGGATCCGGATATGAACAGCGAGCTTTATACCGGCCCGGTCAGGATCGAGAACTGTACCGGTGAGCCTAACACTCTCGCCTCCGAGAGGGACATCAGCCCCTCGAACGATCACCGGGTAATGCCGTCGCAGAGCTATAAAATGGGTACGGTCATCAAGGCGGCCGCTTTCAAAAAGGACGGCTCCCACGGCGATGTTTCCTTCGGCACCTATTTTGTCGGCGTTGACCGCGGAACAGCCTTCAGCGATGTGCCTGTGATCTCGATAGCGATAAACAAGGATTATCTCTTCGATCACGATACCGGAATATACGTTATGGGCGCAAAGCACGAGGAGTGGCTGAAAGAAAAACCCGGCAACAAGAACCTGGACGGCTGGAAACACGTGGGCAACTATTCCCAGACCGGAAAGGAGTGGGAGCGCCGTGCATCTGTCCAGCTTATAGAGAACGACGGCACCATAGGCTTCTCCCAGGACCTCGGTGTGCGCATAAAGGGCGGAGCCTCCCGCGGTGATACTCAGAAATCCCTGAAGTTCATCGCCCGTGAGGAGTACGGCAAAAAGAGCATCAAGTACCCGATCATGCCCGATAATATGCGTTCCGACGGAACGGGGGTCGTCGATAAGTATAAGTCCTTTGCTATCCGCAACGGCGGCAACGATGCTAATTACGCCAGACTCCGGGATCCGTTCCTGCAGCACCTTGCCGCCGACCGCGACTTCGAGACAATGGGCTCCCGCAACTGTGTAGCCTTCATAAACGGTGAGTACTGGGGGATGTACACAATAACCGACGACTATTCCGACAACTATTTTGAGAACAACTACCCCGTCAAGGACGATAATGTCATCATTGTCAAGAGGGGAGAGCTCGAGGAGGGCGAGGAAAGTGACCTCAAGCTCTTCGAGGATATGGTCTCCTTTATAAATACCAATGATATGAGCAATGAGGAGAACTACAGCAAAGCCTCCGATATGCTGGATATGCAGAGCTTTGCTGACTTCTGCGCCTTCCATATCTATATCAACAACGAGGACTGCCTTTTCAAAAACGATAACAACTGGCGCCTTTGGAGAGTCCGTACTCCCGACGACAGCTGTGAGCAGGCTGACGGCAGATGGCGTATGGCTGTATATGATACGGATTTTTCCACCGGCATATATTCCGGTGACTCTTCGTTCAGACAGTCCCTCCTCGGCACAGCCGTCAAGGGAACGGGCTTCAATGACGAGATGCTTGCTAAGGCGGTAAGCTCCCTTATCAAAAACGACGCGTTCAAAAAGATGTTCGCCAATGCTCTTCTCGACATCCGCAATTATAACTTCGAGCCGGAGCACGTTAAGTCAGAGCTGGAGGCCTGCTCCGAGGAATATTTAAGACTTATGCCCGATACCTACCTCCGCTTTGGTCCCGATTATCTCAACGCCAGGTATAATACTGCCGACAAGATAAATGAGTTCAGGAGCTACCTTACCAAACGCTACTCGTTTATGCCGGAGAATATCCAGAAGTATATGGAGCTGGGCGAGATCCGCAGCGCAGTCATAAAAACAGGTGAGGGGAGCATCACCGTAAACAATACCGTCCTTGCCTCAGGCAGCGAATATACAGCCGCTTACCTGTCCGAGTGCCCTGTCACCCTGACTGCCAAAGCCCCCGACGGCAAGCGCTTTGTACGCTGGGAAGTCAAGGGAGTCACCCTCTCCGATGCATCAAGCGAAACAGTCACCCTTCTTCCCTCAGAAGACTGTGAGATAGAAGCGGTGTTTGAATGACAGTTCCGTTCAGTATCTGCGGTCTTCCCTTTACCTTAAATCAATGCTGAACATATAAAGACCCCGTCGCACGGCTCATGGCTGACGGCTTTTAAGCACTTATCCGCTGCTTCCGGATCATAACAAATTTATCGTGATACCGCACAGATCAGTTCGACTCGATTTGTGCAGTGTCACGATTTTTGCTTTCTGTAAAAACATTTTTGCACAGGGGTAAAAGACCGTCCGCAGGCAGGGAAGATCCCGGATACTATGCGGTCAGAAGATCACATACTGCCAAGCGTACTTACCATTGACAAGCAGCCGCATTAGAGGTATAATATGTAAGATAACACCGACCGCCTTCTGACTGACAGGAGAAATGATATGGATGAAACATTTCAGGGATATACCTACAAGATAAAGAAAAAGATGCCGCTCAAGCGCAAGCTGCTGCTGGCGGTGCTCATATTGCTGTGCATACTGCTTCTGCTGTTCGTGGCGCGCGAGATCTATGATATCGGAGAACGCCGCTCTATCGCGGGGATACGGGATCCGATACAGACTCCCGCTGACGGCAGGACGCACATATCTTCTTTTGGGTTCAGTGTCAACATAACCTATGAGTACGAATACGATATCGAAGCACTCGTTGTACACACCAGACGGTATTTCGGATTCACTCAGATGTCTGATGCCATCTCGCCTATGGACGTGGGGCTCGCCTGGGGAAAGGTAGCCGAGTACAATGAGCAGATAGACTTCGGCTGGGAGCACGGTGACAGATACCTTAAATTCGATGTGAGCGATCCAAGGGTGTACACAGTATTTGACGGCGGAGTCAGGTACATATGCTCGCATATGTCGAACAATCATCTTATCCCGGCGGATTTCGGTATCAGCCACAAGATCAAGATGATACGCCGCGGCGATCATATCAGGCTTAAGGGTTATCTCGTAAGTGTTTACGGCACGCGCTGGGGCAAGGAATTCGCCTGGGAATCCAGCACCTCCCGTACAGATGAGGGCAACGGTGCCTGCGAAGTAATGTATGTGACGGATGTTGAGTTTCTTGACTGACAGCAGCAGCTAAAGCACGAAAAAAACGGTACTTTCCCGCGCGGGGAGGTACCGTTTTGAATATCATCGCCCCGCGTCAAAGCAGCGGGGCGATGATATTTTAAGATATAAATTACAATACTTCGTAGAAGGACTTGATGTGATTGCAGAATATACAGTATTATGCGTTTGCTGACGCAACAGTTGTACTGTAGAAATCTGCAACCCAGTATTTTTGGACTTTCCCTGAAGATGTGTCCTCGTATACAGCGAGTCCAATCAGGTCATAATCCAGATTAAGGATATTATCTTTATGTTTCATTCCAGCTCTCCAAGTCTCCATCCAACCATGAGCTTTTTTATCTTCTTCTATATTTCTGTTGTCAATGAAGTACATCATTTCAGAGGCTGTTTCAAAATTGTGTCCTATATTTTCAGAAGCAATCCCTTTTCCTTGCATAGATGTGCGTATGAAGTTATTTACAGGTTCCCCGTTTGGACGCTCGTGTCCCCAACAAGTAACGATTTCTTTGGATCTGATCTGAGCAACTTCACAGAGGTTCTCGTTCAAAGCCAAAGGTTTTGCGCCAACAGCAGCTCGCTCTTTATTGATAAGTTCAAGTACTTCTTTAACATCTTTAGTTAAGTATTTGGATACATCTCCGTTA
>JAFXRI010000091.1 GCA_017526445.1 Ruminococcus sp.
ATTGCCTAAATTCGACGCAGGTTTGCAAGCGAAGTTCACTTCGCTTTACGCAACGTCAAGGAGAATTTGGGTAATATGACGGAAAGCTGGCAAGCAGATGACGTGCAGAGGCGTTAGCCGTGGGTTGTGCGGTGTTGCCTTAGAACTCTATCTTGCCGTACAGTCCAGCATTAAGGGTATCTTCCGGCTTAGGTCTCTTATAATCCTTCTCAAAAGAAGTCGTGATGTCGTAGTGCGCCTTCGGCTTTCTGTCACGGCGGTTGCCGCCCTTTCTGCCGCCCTTGCCGCGGAAATCATTGTTTCTCGGTCTGCGCTCGGTCGAGCTTATCAGTACCTTTCTGTAAGGCTCCTCACCTGTCGAACGCGAGGTAACTCCCTCGATCTCCGATACCGCAGCGTGGATTATACGTCTCTCGTAAGGATTCATAGGCTCCAGCGCTGAGGTCCTGCCGCTCTTCTTAACGTTGGCTGCGATCTTTCTTGCCAGTTCCTCAAGCTGCTGCTTTCTCTTCTCGCGGAAACCGTTGCAGTCTGTGGAGATGCGGAAATAATCCCTGTCAACCTTATTGCATACTAACGAGGAAAGATACTGGAATGCATCCAGAAGTTCTCCCTTCTTGCCCAAAAGCTCCTCAAGTCCCTCGCCGGAAAGCTCGAACAGTGCGCCGTTCTCAGCATCGCTGACTGTTATGGAGGCATCTGCTATGCCCATAGCCTTCATGACTTCAAGCATATAATTTTTTGCAATGTCTGCCTTAGTGAGCGGAGGCTCATACTCTGCCTCGACCTTTGCCTCACCCTTTACCTTGCCAAACAAACCCTTTTTGGGCTCCTCGATCACCGTGAAGGTGATCATGTCCTCGCCGACTCCGAAATCGGCTGCTGCTGCCTGTCTCGCTTCTTCGACTGTGGCAGCTGTGAATGTTTTTTTCACATGAACCATTCCTTTCTATTAGAGGCGGATATCCATATTATTCTTCCGTATATTCGTCGCCGTATTTTTCCGCCATTCTTTTCCTTGCTTCGTTCAGCTTCTGACGCTGCAGCTCTTTCAGCTCGGCCTTGGAGAGCTTCTTCTCTTCGCTTTCCTCACCATCATCGTCGTCATCATCGTCGTCATATCTGCTTCCGGAATTTTCGCCCTTCTGATCCTTCTGCATCTCTATGGCACGCTCCATAAATGTGAGCTTTCCGCTCTTGCGGCGCTCCTTGTTGCGCTCCATCTCAGCCTCGACCTGAGTACGGATCTTTGCGGGAGTATAGATAATGTTGAGGAATATGGTCTGGAGCAGAGCGAACATCGAGGAGTAGATCCAGTACAGACCAAGACCTGCAGGATACTCGAATGCGATCCACAGAGAGAACAGGGGCAGACCGAAGAGCATTATCTTCATAGCCATACCCATTTTCTGAGCAGGATTGTTTCTTCTTGTAAAGAAGTTGGAAACTATGGTGACCACCAGCTGGAGTACGAAGGAAAGAATCGGGATAATAGCCAGCCAGCTGGAGAAATTAGGTATAGCACCCAGTGAGAGCCCGAAAAATTCATACTTGAAACCCTCGGCAAACTCTACCACACTGTTCGGGAGTATATCCTTATACTTTGCATCTGCCTTGGATGTATCAACGAAATCGAATGTAGCCAGCTCGGGGCGGGACACCACGAGGCTCTGGGATATATATTCGGAATTGGTGATAAAGGTATCGATATCGGGATGCTTCTTGAAGATATCGACAAACTCGTTCCAGAGCTTTTCCTTATCCTTCTTCTCGTCGTCCTCAGTATCGGAATCTATGCCGAAGAGCTTATAGGTATTCTTATAGTTCTTGCTGTCTTCCTTTACGATAACTTCCTTTACCTTAGCAAAGTCGTTGCCGTTTTCTTCCAGGAGCTTTGCCATAGTGGTATCGTCTGCTTTCATTTCCTGTGAAACGGCGGCCACCATGGATATTGTATTATTGGATTTGGTAACGGTATCCTTGTCCAGGTCAGAAACATAGGTCAGAGGACCGTAGATAACGGGGATCATGGAGAACAGGATCAGCATTGAGATGAGCATAGGCAGGCAGGAAGCCATAGGGTTGACTCCGTGCTTCTGATAGAGAGCCATTGTCTCCTCATTCAGCTTTTCCGTATTCTTTCCGTACTTCTTCTTGATCTTCTCCAGCTCCGGCTGGATCATAGACATCCTGACAGTGCTCTTCTGCTGTTTGATGCTCAGAGGCAGCATCAGCAGTCTTGTCAGCAGCGTAAATACCAGCAGGGCTATACCGTAATTTCCGATGAGCTTATAGCAGCCCTTCATCAGAAAGCCCAAAGGCGTTGCGAAAAGACTAAACATAATTCATACCATTCCTTATCATACAGATCCCGGCCTTTGTTACGGAACAGGATCCCTTATTTTTTCTTTCTCATATTTCCCGTAAAAATATCCTTATAGGTAAGCGTTTCCGGTACCTTGTCCACTCCGCCGAGGCTCCACGGATTGCATCTGAGCAGTCTCCACACACTGAGAACGGTGCCCTTGATGACACCGTGCCTGCCGTATGACTCAAGACAATAGGATGAACAGGTGGGATAATACTTGCATCTTGGCGGGAACAGCGGACTGATAAGCTTCCGGTAAAGCATTATCGGCAGCATAAATACATATTTGAGGATCATTTCTTTTTACCGTTTTTGTTCTTGGCCGAAGCGGCCGTTCCGGGATCGTTTATCTTCGGTAGCACTCTGCTCCTTATAAACCCGATAACGTCCCCCGACTTCTTCTCACAGGCGTCATTGCGCGCAGCAAAGATGATATCGTACCCTATCGGGAACTCACTCTCCGTCAGACGGTAGCCCGCACGGAATATTCTTTTTATGCGGTTGCGCTGCACAGCGCCGCCCTGCTTCTTTCCGACGGATATGCCGAAACGGTTATACGGCAGCCTGTTCTGTGTAAAATACACAGTCAAAAATCCGCAGCTCACATATTTTCCCGAGCGGAAGCACCGAAGAAATATCTTGTTTTCCTTAGCTGTTTGAGTAAACATTTTCAAATACCGATAAACTTTGACATAGGCAATACCGCACAACCCCTGTGCGTCAGATCACGCGCAAGCTCAATAAAGTTGAGCTGAGATTTTTCGTCAGAGTGCATAAATTTGACGCAGGCGGGCGAGCGAAGACCAATTCGCTTTTCGCCCGGCAAGGAAAAT
>JAFXRI010000015.1 GCA_017526445.1 Ruminococcus sp.
CGTCAAGTTCGTTGATTACGACGGAATAACAGTCCTGAAATCAATGGAAGTAGAAGAGGGCAGCGATGCAGTACCTCCCGAAACCGATGAACTCAGCTACACCGATCCGGAGACCGGCTGGACAATGATCTTTGACAAGTGGGACAGCACCTACACCAATATAACCGCAGCAAAGACCGTAACTGCCACCTACAAGGAAATGACACGCTACACCGTCAAGTTCGTTGACTATGACGGAATAACAGTCCTGAAATCAATGGAAGTAGAAGAGGGCAGCGATGCAGTTCCGCCTGAAACCGATGAGCTCAGCTACACCGATCCGGAAACCGGCTGGACGATGATCTTTGACAAGTGGGACAGCGCATACACCAATATAACCGCGGACACCACAGTCAAGGCAACCTACAAGGAAATGACACGCTATACCGTTACGTTCTATGACTATAACGGTACAACGAAACTCAAATCCATGGAAGTCGAAGAGGGCAGCGATGCAGTTCCGCCCGAAACCGACGGAATGAGCTACAACGATGACGATGAAGGGCTCATGCTCTTCTCAAAGTGGGATAAGGACTACACCAGCGTTGCGGAAGATCTTGATGTAACGGCTGTTTATACCCCCGGAAGGACACTTACTCTTGTCGATTGGAGCGACTTCGAGAATAAGAAGTACGTTTCGGACGCAACGAGCTATGCCGCAGGAACAATGGTAGATCTGCCGGACTACGCGTCAGAAATAAGCGGCTACAACGCGGGCTGGTTCCAGGCAAGATCCGGACTCACATCGGATACTTTGTACAACGCCGTTGAGGTCAGCGAGAATTATGATGATAACGAATACTGGTTCGTTCCCGTTCACCAGCTAAGGGTATATCAGACGCAGGAAGGAAATGCCGAGCCGACGACTGCCGATCTTGAGCTTTACTACTATGATTACTGTTGGAATATGTTCGTTTACGATGAAGACAGCGGCAAATATGTATGCAGGGAGTTCAATGCCAACTTCATCCCGCCCGGACTTGATGTTAAGATAGGGGACTGGACGTTCTTCGATTCCGGCGGAAACAGCTACAGCTACGTTTCGGTTATGTACAAGGGTATGACCGACATCGTATATGCGACCTGTGAAGTAGTCGCGTCATCGCCGGGAGGCTATTAGATCAACACATAGCTCGGGAGGAGCACGGCGAGCCGTGTTCTTCCCGATAGCTTTTTCCGATAAGGAAAGGATAATATGAAAACAGTTTTCAAAAATACCGGCCTTTGTCTGCTGTGCTGGGCAGTCTTGCTGGGAGTATGCTTCGGTCTGCTGTGCGCGGCGGCCTCTGTGCCGTCAGAGAGCATAAAGGATAACCTGGTAAGCAGCTGCAGCAAGCTTGCTTCTGAGGATCCCCACGGCGCCAGCCTGGAGGGAGTTTATCACAGCGTGAGAGACAATTATGCCGATGCAGTGCTGCTGGGCGTTGCTGCGAATATGGACTCAGACAGCGTTGTCAGGTCTGCGCTGGACACCAAATATTACGACGACGGATACGGCCCTGCTGTGGGCATAATGGCTACCCTGAAGGGCTACGAGGCCAACAATGACTATACCCGTTACTGGCACGGCTCGCTGGTGTTCGTGCGCCCCCTGCTGGCGCTGTGGGACATTGACGGGATAAGGGCAGCGGGTACAGCAGTTATAATACTCCTGATGCTGTTCGATGCGGTGTGGCTCATCAGAAAAAAACATACCGCCCTGTGCGTTATACTGCTGGCATCTGCGGTGCTGGTGGAGTTCTGGTTCGTGTTCACTACGATAGAGTATATGTCCGTGTTCATCATTATGCTGGCGGCGGTGCCGCTGTATGTGCGCTTTGCGGAGAATACCCGTGCGCTGGTCATTCTTTCGGCAGGAGCAGGAACGCTCACAGCCTTCTTTGACTTCCTTACCGCCGAGACGCTTACTCTGCTCGTCCCCCTTACAGCCGCTATGTTCGCAGCTGCCGGGAAGGGCGGAAGACCGGACAGCAAAAAGGCTCTGCGCACTGTTATCCTCTGCCTTGCTGCCTGGGGAGGCTGCTATCTGCTGACATTTGCCGCCAAGTGGGCCATAACCTCAGTCGTTATGGGCAGGAACGTGTCAGATGTGGCGCTCGCCGCAGCAGCCGAAAGGATAGGCGGTACCGACGACGAGATAAGCTCTCCGATAGTCCTGCTTTTTGCAGCGCTGGGCGCTAATATCTCAATGCTCAGCCCCGTGTCGGAGAAGATAAGCCTGCCTGGCCTGATCCTGTGGCCCCTGCTGTTCGGGGGGATATGCTTGTTTATCCGCAGGCTCAGTACCCGAAAGCCAAACCTTCCCAAAGCGGCAGCGCTGATAATTGCTGCCGTCCCCCTGCTTAGGTTCTGCGTGCTTATGAATCATTCCTATCTGCATTGCTTTTTCACCTACCGGGCGCTGATGCCCACAATAATGATCCTGCTGGGGATGATGTATTTCCGTGTGGGCGGGGGAGGAGAAAACAGCATAGCGAAAAGTAAAAAGCACCGGCGGTGAGCGATCCGGATAATTTCAGCACGCCGTCTCCTGACATACTTACAGGCCAAAAAACGGGCATCCCTCCCTGACGGAGGAATGCCCGTTTTGCGTTATATCAGGTTTTATTCCGAAGCCTTTTTCAGGCCTTCTGCCACCAGATGACAGCCCACCATAAGCACCGCCGCCGGCAGCAGCTTGTAAGGATGCACCAGTACGTTCTGGAAGCCGTCCGTCAGGAGAGTACCGAGAGAGCAGCTTCCTGCCGGCAGACCGATGCCGACAAAGCTCAGGAACGCTTCAAGGAATACCGCAGCCGGTATGCTCAGCATTATCTGGGTTATCAGCTTGCCGGTTATGTTCGGCACGATCTCTCTGAATATGATATGCCTGTGACCGGCACCCAGCGTTCTTGCAGCCTGGACGTATTCCAGCTCCTTGACTTTAAGCACCTCTGCTCTGGAGATACGGCTCATCTCTATCCAGCCCGAAAGCATTAGAGCCAGTATTATCGAGCCCATGCCCGGCTTCAGCACCAGCATCAGCAGAGTAACGACCACCAGCGTCGGGATGCTGCCGACTATGTCTATCGCACGCTGCATAAGGATATCTGTCATACCCCCGAAATAGCCGGAGATGATACCGTAGTTCATTCCTATGATAAGATTGATCGCAGTAGCTATCGCTGCGATGATAAGAGATACCCGCAGCCCCATGAATGCCCGGGCGAACATATCTCTTCCGAGACTGTCTGTGCCGAAGATATAGTATTCATCGGTTATCCCCAGATCTTCGTAAAGGTTGATCGTCTCGCTGCCGTTTGTCTTGTGCAGCTTTTCCGAGCCGTCAAGGACTCCGGCCGAAGCCAGCACCGGAACTCTCGGAGCAAGATTGGCTCTGTCAAGAGCCTGCTCATCGTAGCTGTGTCCGGATATATGCGGTCCGATGATAGCCAGCAGCGTCAGCAGGGCCAGTATGATAACTCCGCAACAGCCGATTTCTGCGCGAAGAAGCGTCTGCGCATATCGCCTTTGGCTCCTCTGACAGACTCGCTCTTGACAGTCTCGCGCAGCTCCATCGGTGCGGGGACAAAATCTTCGTCTTTCGGTATATATTTTGCAGTATCAGTCATTTGCTCCGCTCCTTTCAATCAGCTTTTCCGCCGAGACGGACTCTCGGATCTACTACGCAGTAGATAATGTCGAGTATCAGCATAACTACGATGTACAGTGCCGAATAGACAAAGCTCAGCGCGATGACTACGCTGTAATCGTTGCTGCTGATAGCATTGGTCAGCAGTTCGCCTATGCCGGGGACAGCATACATCTTCTCAATAACGAGAGAGCCTGTCAGCAGTCCTACCAGCAGTCCCGCCATTACCGTTATGACCGGTATGAGGGAGTTTCTCAGGATATACTTTATAATGATCGTCCGGCTGTTCATTCCTGTGCATCTGGCCAGCATAACATAGTCCGACCGCAGGACATCCTCTGCCTCCGATTTGGTGAATCGTGCAATAACAGCCATAACGATGAAGCTTAGCGCCATTATCGGCATTATCGCGGAGAAGACAGGTGAACGGAAGTCATAGAGCAGAGGGAAGAGCTCTGCTTTATAGCCCAGTGTCCAGGAGAGAAACACGGCAAACAGATATGATGGTACAGCAATACCAAGCAGAGTCAGTACAGAATAGATCACCTTTATGATCCTGCTTTTGAAAAATGCTGTAACGAGCCCCAGGATGATGCCGATGGCCGTTCCGAAGATCATGCTCATAAATCCTATCCTGATAGTCACCGGGAAGCGGTTGGCAAGAAGTGTGGTTATCGGAGTGTTGGGGGAGATCGAATAGCTTACTCCCAGATCGCCCCTGAGCATATTCCCGACATACCTGAAGAACTGTACTATAACGGGCTGATCGAGTCCGTAACTCTTTTTGAGCGCCTCAGACTGCTCAGGAGTCAGCTTGGCATCGTTGAAGGGAGAGCCTGGCATGAACTGCAGCAGCAGAAAGAGTATCAGCAGGATAAGAAAGAGTATGGCAACGGATATCAGTATCCTTCTTCTCAAATACTTTCCCATTATTTCATCTCCTTCCTGACGCCTGTGATAACAGTCTGCGCTCCGGTAGGCGTTACCTGAAATCCCGAGACACCGTCTGAAAAGAGATAAGCTGCTTCTCCGCCGAACAGCGGGATCAGAGCAACATCCTTCATCAGTATCTCCTCGGCTTTGTGCAGCATCTCATCGCGCTCAGCTCCTTTGGCATACTGGGACTTGTTATATAGCTCCTTGAATTCGCTGCCGGAATACTGTTCATTATCACTGGATCCAAGGCAGCTGTAGTAAAGGGCAGTCGGGTCAGTATAATCGGCGATCCAGGATGAGAGGATGAGATCATAGTCCTCACCGAGAGTCATCCTGCGCATCCAGTCCTTATCCGTCAGAGGGTAGAGCTCTGCCGTAAGCCCGGGAAGGTTATCCTCGAGCTGCTGCTTTATGGCCTCTGCGATCTTGGTCTGGGTAGAGCTGCAATAGAATTCTATGGATATATTGCTCACGCCCAGCTCTTTCAGCCCCTGAGCCCAGTACTCGGACGCCTTAGCGGTGTCGTAGGCTATGTATTCATCATACAGCGAGACATCCTCAGCGAAATCTTTTCCGCTGGTTTCGGTGTAGAAATCCCTGGGGATAACTCTTGTCATGGAAACATATCCGTTACGAATGACATTTTTTGCGATACTGTCCCTGTCTATGCTCTTGGAGATCGCTATGCGGATATTCTTGTTGGACAGATCCAGTATTCTTTCCTGGATAGTAACATCAAGAGCTGTGGTAGGCTCGTCGCAGATCAGCAGCTTCGGGCTCTGTGAGAGGGCAATAGCGATCACGACTCTCTGGCGCATACCTCCGGAGAGTTGGTGCGGATACTGATCCATAGTACGTTTAGGATCGGTTATCCCGACCTCGTGCAGCAGTTCGACTCCTCTGGCATAGGCGAGCTTTTTGGGGATATTGCTGTGTGAGCGCAGCACAGTGATGAGCTGGGCACCTATTGACATAGTCGGATTGAGGGATGTCATCGGATCCTGAAATACCATAGCGATCTTTGTACCGTTTATGGTCCTGCGGCGAGCCGCTTCTTTCATTTTCAGCAGGTCAACTGTCTCTTCCCCGTCGTTGAACAGTATCTCACCCGAGGTTATGACGGCATTTTCGGGGAGGATCCCCATTACAGCCTTTACGCCGACGCTTTTTCCGCTGCCCGATTCGCCCACCAGTGCCAGGACTTCGTTCTCATCCAGACTGAAATCCAGACCTCTGATCGCGTGGACGCTGCCCGTCGGCAGACGGAAACTGATATCAAGCCCTTTGACTTCGAGTATTGGCTTTGTATTTTTGCTCAAAAATCTCATCTCCGATCGTATAAATTTTATGAAATTATTATAACGCATCTGCCGTCAGACGTCAATGTGTACCATAAAGAAACACCGCATCTGATACCGATATAAAGAGCGATACGACAGTATCCCGGTGAGAAACACCGCACATTTTCGGCGTCTGCTGTGTGCTGTCAGCTGGTAGCCGGACTCGAACCGGGTGCTAACGCGCACGGCGTAATGCCGCCTTTTTTGAACTTAGTGCGAGCCGAAAACTTTGTGTGACGGCGGGTCAGAGCTTTGATAAAACACAAACTCAAATCCGACACAATGCGGTATCCCGCCGTTACATAAAAACAGCCGCCTTCTGCGATCTTGCAAAAGGCGGTATTGCGTGGTGCACGCTGTGCACTGGAGCTGGTAGCCGGACTCGAACCGGCGACCTGCGCATTACGAATGCGCTGCTCTACCAACTGAGCCATACCAGCAGAGGCCGTGAATGCTTTGTTCACAGCTATATTATTATACCTTAATTCAGGTGCTTTGTCAATATCTTTTTGAAAAAAGTTCTTTTTTTGCTCCAAAGGAGTTGAAATTTCAGAAAGAGTGTGTTATAATGGTAGAGTATTTGAAAATGCCCTCAGGAAAGGAATTGTTTTTAATGGGAATTACCAAGCAAAGATCTTCAGCAGCTAAGAATGTTGCTATCTTCTTTATTATCTTCTTGATACTCGAAGGACTGATAATCTTCGGCATCAACTGGGTATTCAAGGATAAGGACTCAAAGCCCAGTATCGCCGGATATACTATGTATATTATGGAGAGCGACGCTATGGGCGATGCAGTCCCCAAGGGTTCACTCGTTGTCGCTACCAACGGCGCCCCCAGCGTTGAGGGAGTCAAGAAGGCTATCCTTGCCGAGAATGTCCAGGGTGTGGGTACTTCCGTGTTCTGGCTCGCCGATGTCTCCACCAGCGCGGATCTCAACGGAGTTGTTTATACCGTCTTCCAGGAGAAGAACCCCACCAGGCTCTTCAAGATAATGACAAAGGATATAATCGGTACAGCTACATCCTATTATCAGACCGCCGGTAAGATCATAACCTTTATGACCTCCAAGTTCGGCATAATCGCCCTTATCGCTGCACCCCTGTTCCTGTTTGTACTGCTCGAGCTTATTATAATGGTAGTCAACCGCGTTCGCTATGCAGAGTATGACGACGATGACGATGACGAGGATGACGAGGACGACGGAGAGAAGCCCGTACAGCTCGATGACTTCCTCTTCGGAGGCGAGCATGATAAGGAGCTCATCAAGGACAGAGTTCGCGTCGCTGAGGAAAGCGTTGAGGCCGATAAGCTCCACCAGACTCCCAGAAGATCAAAGCCCGCCCGCCGTGTGAACGACGACGACGATTTCAGCTTTGTGAAAAAGGAAAAGACTGAAAAGACTGTAAAGGCTGAGGAACATAAGCCTGAGCCTGTCAAGGCCAAGCCCGCACCGGAGCCTGAGCCCGAGCCTGAGCCTGTTCCCGAGCCTGTTCCCAAGCCGGAGCCGGAAGAGAATGAGATCGAGTTCGTTCAGATCGAGCAGATCGCTCCCGAGCCCAAGCCCGAGCCCAAGCCTGAGCCCAAGTCCAGAAAGGTTTCCGAGCCCAAGGCACCCAAGGCTGCTTCCAAGAACGTTGCCGCCAGCTTTGAGGACCTGATGAAGCTTATGGAAGAAGAATCCAACAAGATCAAGAATCAGCTCAACGATAAGTAATGATACGTCCGGAGGACAATGAAAGTCCTCCGGATTTTTTTGCGGAAAGATCCGGCGGGGAAACTTAGTTTTTTATATTGACTTATTTAACATTTTGTGATATAATGACTGTGTTTAGTTTTGACAACAGTCCTGAAGAGGAGATAATGATATGAGAAAAAATGCTTTACGAATCGCCTGCCTTCTTTTAGCCTCCGCTGTAATGCTAACAGCCTGCGGCGACGAGGACAGCAGCTCCGGCAGCAGTGCCTCCAGCCAGCCGAACTCCGTCTCCGACGAAAGCGTTTCCTGGGGTTGGCTTTTCAGCTCCGACAGTTCCGAGCCGGTTGAGATCAAACCCGATGAGAGCAAGCCCGACGACAGCAAACCTGACGAGAGCAAGCCCGACGACAGCAAACCTGACGAGAGCAAGCCCGACGATACGAGCCTTGACGAAAGCTCCGTAAACGACGACTCTCAGCCCGGCAAGATCTTCGAGGACTCCTCGCTGCCCGATGAAAAAGACCTCGGGCCTCTCATCGGTCCTGAGGTAGATCCTGATGACGTCGTCTCTGAGCCTGACATCGTTGAGCCCGATTTCTCCGAGCCTGATCTCTCCGAACCCGACGACAGCAAACCGGACGAGAGCAAGCCCGATTCTCCCCACTCCGACAGCGCCATTATCGGTAAGTGGGCCCTCACAGAGATCAGTGCAAAAGGCACTGTTATCTCCGGCTCATACGAGGGAGTCCCCATAGAAGCAGTCGTCCAGGTCGAGTTCTTTGACGGCGAAAGGGGAGCCATCACCGAGATGAATACAGGCGACAAGGGCACCGATCCTTTCGTATATAAAGAGCGGGGCGGCCGCTATTACTACGCATTCGTCGATCTCGGCGAGGGCAGCAGCAGGGACATCGAATACATTGAGGGCGAGTATTTTACTCTGGTGAACGACAAGCTCATGTTCATTCAGGAGGAAGAAAACCTGACTATGTCCTTCAAAAAGGTGGATAAGTTCATCACATATGATCCTGACAACAGCAAGCCAGATGACAGCAAGTCCGATGACAGCAAGCCAGATGAAAGCGAGCCCGACGACAGCGGTTCCGGCGGCAGGAATGACGAGTCCGATTTCATCGGAAAATGGGAGGTCAGCGAGATGTCCTCTAACGGTACTGTAATAAAGGGCGATCTTGCCGGCGTGCCGATCGGGGTGGCCTTACAGATCGAGCTCAAGAAGGACGGAAAGGGCTTCATTCAGCAGATGCTCGGGACCGAAGTCGAGAGAACCGCTCTGAACTGGACTGTGAAGAACGGAAATGTAGAGATAAGGAGCGACGATTTCCCGGATGATCTGATGGTCATGAAGCTGGAGAACGGCTGCCTTGTGACCAGCTATTTGAGTGATTCTCTGGATATCAAAGCCACGCTGGTAAAGGTGGACGAGTTCACAGTATATAAACCGGCATTATAACTGTATGCAGCACCGCACAACCCGCGGCTTGCGCCTCTGCACGTCATCTGCTTGCATATTTTCCGTCATAGCACACAAATTTTCCTTGCCGGGCGAAAAGCGAATTGGTCTTCGCTCGCCCGCCTGCGTCAAATTTATGCACTCTGACGAAAATCTCAGCTCAACTTTATTGAGCTTGCACGTGATCTGACGCACAGGGGTTGTGCGGTATTGCCTTAATTATACATATATTACCATAAAATTACTTAAAAATCAAGACACGGGTATGGTATATTTCTTATAATGGCGAAAAGGCAGGGCCTGCGGCTGACGCATTTGCACGCCCTCTGACGTTCGGACAGCAGATCAATGTCCCTTGACTCTTGTTATAACCGACTTGATGATCTGTACGGTAAGCATCGAGGCGAAGGCCAGGCCGTACACCGCACCGAACAGTCCCCAGGACAGAGACACTACCTTGAAAAAGCTGTGTATCGGTTTTATCAGCAGGACTGCGCTTATAAGAGCGAAGCCGGCACCGAATGCGATCAGGCCGAAACGGTTATCGAACATCCTGCTTGTGAACATAACAGGCTTGTCTTCCTTGCAGCTGAAACCGTGGAACAGTCTTGAAAGGCACAGCGTCGCAAAGGCCATAGTCATAGCCGTTTCGCTTCCGCCGTTGGCGTTGCCTATCAGGAAAGCTGCTATCGTCGCTGCAGCGATCACAAGGCCGCTCCAGCCGATCTTCCCGAGGAAGCTGCCTGTCAGTATCGACTCGTTTGCAGGGCGCGGCTTGCGTTTCATAACATCGTCGGAGTGGGGCTCCAGCCCGAGGGCTATCGCCGGCAGCGAATCGGTCAGCAGATTGATAAACAGCAGGTGTATTGCAGCAAACGGTACCGGCAGCGCCGCCAGTGAGCAGAACAGCACAGTGATTATGCCTGCAAGATTTCCCGAAAGGAGGAACAGTATGGACTTCTTGATATTATCGTAGATGTTGCGTCCGTTTTTGACTGCCTTGACTATGGTGGCGAAGTTATCGTCTGCCAGCACCATAGCCGCAGCATCCTTCGATACCTCGGTGCCCGTGATGCCCATAGCCACGCCTACATCGGCCTGCTTGAGGGCGGGAGCGTCGTTGACGCCGTCTCCGGTCATCGAAACTATCTTGTCGTTGTGCTGCCAGGCCTTGACTATCCTGATCTTGTGCTCGGGAGTGACACGCGCATAGACGCTCTTGTCACGTACATAAGTGACAAGCTCCTCATCGGAATACTTATCCAGCTCAGAGCCCTCAACAGCTTCGGACAGGTCTTCCAGTATGCCTATCTCCTTGGCGATGGCCGAAGCCGTAACAACGTGGTCTCCTGTTATCATCACAGGTTTGATGCCCGCCGCCTTGCATTCTGCGACGGCCTGTTTGGACTCGGCGCGGGGAGGATCCATCATAGCGATGAGGCCCATATATTCCAGCCCGTACTCGTCCTCGGCCGTTATCTCCGCGGCATTGTATTTTTTGCAGGCAAAGCAGAGTATCCTCAGTCCCTGGGAGGACAGTTCCTCCACCTGGGCCCTGATCTGCTCCTTCTGCTCGTGGGTGATGTTCATTCTTTCGACCAGCACATCGGCAGCGCCCTTGGTGTACATTATGTTCTCGCCGTTGACAACGTTGAGAGTGGACATAAGCTTTCTGTCCGAGTCAAAGGGTATCTCGCTGATGCGCTCGAAATCCAGCCTGATCTGCTCGTCGGAGAGGGATCTGTCCCGTGCATAGCTGATAAGCGCTGTCTCGGTAGGATCGCCTATCTCGGTGCCGTCCTTGATCTGCGAATCGTTGCAGAGCACCGACGCGGTCACCAGCTGACGTTCGTTTTCGCTGCCCATATCTCCGTCCCCGGCGGAGATGATATGTCCGCCCACGACTATCTTGCGGACTGTCATTTTATTCTGTGTAAGCGTACCTGTCTTGTCCGAGCATATTACCGAGACTGAACCCAGTCCCTCCACAGCCTGGAGCTTGCGGATTATGGCGTTCTCTCTGGACATCTTCTGTGTTCCGAGGGAGAGCACTATCGTAACTATCGAGCTGAGTGCTTCGGGTATAGCTGCCACCGCAAGGGCTATGGCGAACATCAGCGAATCCATAACGGTGCTGCGGTCGATATGCGGTGCGCGGATCATACTCAGTGTGAACACCAGCGCGCATATCCCCAGTATCGCAAAGGAAAGCTTCCTGCCGAACGAGTCGAGGGTCCGCTGCAGCGGAGTCTTGCGCTCCTCGGCGTTCTGGATAAGGGTGGCTATCTTGCCCACCTCGGTATCCATACCGATCCCGGTGGTGATGAACTTTCCGCGGCCGTAGGTCACGAAGGAGCCGGAATACACCATATTTGTCCTTTCAGCGAGAGGACAGTCACGCTCGATCACGGCGGTATCCTTGTCTATATTTACGCTCTCGCCGGTGAGGGCGCTCTCATTCACCTGAAGCGAAGCACATTCGATGAGTCTTCCGTCGGCAGGGATCTGATCTCCGGCCTCGATCAGGACCACATCGCCCATACATACATCTTCGGAGGGTATCACCGCAGTCTCGCCGTTTCTCAGAACCTTAGCATTGGGCGAGGACAGCTTTTTCAGATTTGCAAGGCTCTTTTCTGCCTTCAGCGTCTGTACCGTGCCGAGTATCGCATTCATAGTGATAACTGTGATTATGACCACGGTGCTCTCAACGTCGCCGGTGACCGCCGAGATGATGGCAGCAACGATCAGGATTATAACGAGAAAGTCCTTGTACTGTTCAAGGAATACCCTGAGGGGAGTCTTTTTCTTTCCTTCGGCGAGGGCATTCCTGCCGTATTTCTCACGGCTTCTTTCAGCCTGTTCCGAGGTGAGACCTTTTTCCGAGGTCCCGAGCTCACTGCACACCTGGGCTGGTGTCTGTCTGTAGCGTTCGGCCATATAGATCATCATTTCCTTTCCATATACGGGCAATAAATAACAAATGTATTATATATCAATTTACCCTGATTGTCAATAGACCCTGTACGGTAATATAGTCCGGGACAGCTGCATATACTCTAATACAAAACCTTAGTAATTGGAGTTGAGACAGATGACGGGATCGGAGAAGGAACGCGCCGTGATGCTCGGAGAATACACAGTAGAGCACAGCGCCACTGTCAGAGCGACGGCGAAGCACTTCGGGATAAGCAAATCCACGGTACATAAGGATCTGACCGAGCGGCTCCCGAAAGCGGCGCCTGCGTTATACGGGCAGGTGCGCGAGCTGCTGGAGCTCAACAAAAGGGAGCGGCACATCCGCGGAGGTCTTGCGACAAAACACAAATACGAGCTTTCGGCTCGTTTGAAGAAGAAAGTATAAAGCAGGGAACTGCCGCGGTCTGACGGACTCGCAGCAGTTCCCTGAACTTTTTTGCGATTAATCGTTTTCGATTTTGAACACATTGTAAAATGCAGAAAACAGCCCTTGACGGAGCTGCTTTTAGCGGTTAGAATGAATTTGTAAAGTGTTCGGAAGTTTAGGCAATACCGCACAACCCCTGTGCGTCAGATCACGCGCAAGCTCAATAAAGTTGAGCTGAGATTTTTCGTCAGAGTGCATAAATTTGACGCAGGCGGGCGAGCGAAGACCAATTCGCTTTTTGCCCGGCAAGGAAAATTTGTGTGCTATGA